>JBEPXQ010000105.1:0-6268 GCA_041641835.1 Bacteroidales bacterium | reverse complement strand
AGGTATGCCACGCTTATAGGAAAAGCTGTTTATTTCAATCTGCAGGTCCTTTTTACTTTTGCTTATATTCAGTAGTTTAGGCGAGTGAGTGATAGCTCTCAAAGCATATTCCAGCTCAGGGATCTTCACCGGGATTTCCTGATTGTCCAGCACCCAGCTGAGGTTGGCAATGGCAAAGGGAATACTCTGAAGAAAATGCTTTTTACCTTCAAAAAAACCACGATACCCGTAAGCTCCCATGGCTTGCATTATCCTGATAAGTACAAACCCATAGAAGTGCTGCCGGAATTTTTGCCTGTTGAGATTATCAAGATGCTTTTCCAGCTTATCCATATATACCTCCAGAAAATCTTCACGCAGCGCTTGCGGGATATTAGCCTTGGCATCATACAGCAAAGAGGCAATATCATACTGCAATGCTCCGCGACGACCTCCCTGGAAATCGATGAAATATGGTTTGTCGTTTTTGATCATGATATTCCTTGACTGGAAATCGCGGTAAAGAAAATAATTACCTGGAGCTTCCATCAGGAAATCCATAAAAGTATGGAAGTCATTTTCCAGCTTTTCTTCATCAAAAGGAATTCCCCCCAGTTTCAGGAAATAATATTTAAAATAGTTCAGATCCCATAACATGCTTTGCCGGTCGAAGCTTTGCCTGGGATAGCATTTTGAATAATCAATATTCTTCGCTGCTTCCACCTGGAATTTTGGCAGGTAATCCAGCACACTCAGGTAATAAGACTTCAGCCTTTGGGTAAATTCGGTTCCTGTGTTATCGGTTTCGATAAATGAAAACAGTGTTTTATCCCCCAGGTCTTCCTGTAAGTAAATATTTTCATCAAGGTTGTAAGTGTAGATGACAGGTACCGGTAAGCCGTTATCTTTAAAGTGTTTTGCAAAATAAAGGAATGATTCATTTTCCCTGCGGTCTTCATTATAAACTGCTATTAAATCAGGTTTTCCGCTTACCCGGAAATACTGTCGATTTGATCCCGATCGTGGTAAAGGTTTTATTTTCAATGGATCATTTCCGGTGAAATCACGATAGAGTTTATTTATCTTCTCTTCTGTTTTTTTATTCATAGTTCTCTGCTTATCCAAAGCAAAGATACATTTTATGGCAGAAAAAGAAGATGGTATATAACTGCAAAAACTTCCGGGCTGATATTTTGTTGTAATTGCTGTATTAACCAAAACCTTAAGATATGAAAGAAACAAGATCAGAAGAAATTTTAAAAATGGCTATTTTGCTGGAAAAAAGGGGAAAAGCATTCTATGAGAAGGTGGCTGAGCACACTGATGACGAAGATGTAGCCAATATTTTTCAAATAATGGCCAAAGAAGAGCAGAAGCATATAGAGGAATTATCTGACCAGTTTAAGTATTACAAGAAGCATAATAAGTTCAGGGAAGATACCTATGAAGCAAAAGATGAGTCGAAGGATTCCATTGCCAATGTTGTACTGTCTGGTGACATGAAAGAAAAAATATCAGGAGCCGGATATGAAGCTGCAGCTATCAGCGCTGCCATTGATATGGAAACAAAAGCCATTGAGCTTTACTCCAAACAAGCAAAAGAAGCCGATGATGAAAATGAAAAGAAATTATTCCAGTGGCTGGCAGACTGGGAAAAGGAGCATCACCAGATCCTCGATGACCTGAATAAGGAGTTGAAGGAAAAGGTATGGTACGATCATGACTTCTGGCCATTCTAAAACAAAAAAAGCAGACCCTCACAGGTCTGCTTTTTTTTGGCTATCTGCTTATACTACTTGTTAAAATAGATATCAGTGAAATTGCCATTGGTGATTTCCACTGTGTCCATAGGCACAGCCAAAGTATCAACTAAAGTTGCAGTGAATGTACCTGTCATTGTTGAATCCTGATAGGATGGATCATCAACAGTGAATGTGGTAAATGTAACCGAAGAATGATTTGGATCGGTAAGCACATACTGATGCCCCTGAATACTGTAAGTGGCACGTTTAAATGTGTAGGTTCCGGGGTTCCAGATGCCTTCGTAAACCAACTGAATGTTGGATGAACCATCTTTTTTGCTACCCTGGATAAAGATTTCTGAACCCAACAGACGACCTTCAACTGAAGTTTGATCTGCTTCCCAGTCACTACCATCAATGTTAGCCGACATAAATTCACATTTCAAACAGGGGCCACCGCAATCAACACCTGTTTCTCCCTGGTTTTTAACGCCATCACTACATGTGCCAGTAGTGTTATTATTGTTGTTGTTATTATTGTTATCATCATCGTCACCGTCACAGGCATAAAATGATAATGATAAACCCAGCAACAAAGCAGAAGCAAACAGAAAAAACTTTCTTTTCATAATTGTAATTATTTTGGTTTCCGCAAATATAGCAAATATTACATTTAAATTAATTAATTATGAACTTTATGGTCTTAGTATCATTCTTAGCTCTGATATTCATAAAATACACACCCCTTTCCAACTCAGGCATATTATATTTCCTGTTGAAGTTATTGTTTGGAACAAGCGTTTCTTCATAGATCAAAGCACCATTAACAGCAACTATACGAATGTGCAGTTCTTCAGAGATGTTCTGGCCTTCCAGACTGAACCTGCCGTCAGTAGGGTTCGGATACAGTCTTATAGATCCACCTGCTACTTCATGACCAATTCCTGAGGCATCTATAACCTGAACACTTACAGTATCTGTGCTGCTACAGAGATTTTGGTCAGTAACCATCACCCAGAATGGATGATTACCCGGTTGATAATTAATGCCTTCAATAGTGACCATCTGGTTTGTGCTTCCTGTATTCCACAGGTATGCTTCGAATCCGGTACCGGCATTGAGCTGCACTTTTTCCTTTCGGTTGATAACAACATCTGGACCAAGATCCACATCAGGGCCGGGGATTTCTGCCACATCAAAAGTATCTGTGGCGGTGCAACCCAGCGAATCGGAAACTTCTAACCAGTAGGTTCCTCCGGAATCTATCGTAAATGTAGGTGTGGTAGTGCTATCGCTCCACAGGTAGAAAGCAAATGTACCAGGGTCGATACTCAGGCTGTCATTTTCACAAAGGGTGTAAGCTGTTGGCATATTAAGATTAGCCTCACCCACCTTAATGAAAGCAGTGTCCAGTGAACCACAATATCCGCTTGTAACGGTAACCACAAACATTGTATCAGTGGTTGGATGAACGGTTATTGCAGCAGTAGCGTCTCCAGAGCTCCACTGGTAGGAAGTTCCGCCACTGGCAGTAATGATTACCGGCTGGCTCTGACATATCAGGGTATCTTTTGGTGTAACAGATGCTGTGGGCCCTCCTGTTACATTCACCAGAACCTGATCGTTACTGCTACAACCTGTGGCTGTGTTGTAAACCTGAAGCTTGTATAATGTCGTAACATTAGGAGAAGCTGTTGGTTGCGCCAGCGAAGTATCGTTAAGCCCTGCTGATGGTGACCAGGAGTAGGTGAGTCCTGGCTGTGCAGCAGTACCTAAGAGCTGGCCCGGGCTTCCACATGGCAGCGAGAGATCAGTGCCTGCATCTGCCAATGGTGAGGCATTAATATTTACATTCATGGACGTGTCAGCAATGCAGCCACTTCCCGTCAGGAATGTATAGCTGATGGTATGGGTGCCTGCACCTGCTGCCTGCGGATCAAAAGTATTGCCGCTAACGCCTGGCCCGCTGTAAGTTCCGCCTACCGGTACTCCAATCATGGTAACTGCCGGTTCATTGTCACAGTAGGTTGAGTTAAGACCACTAAAGCTGATACCAGGTACATCATATACAGTAACCTGCCTGTAAACTACTCCGGGACATCCTGAAGAGCTTACCGTGTAGGTGATCATATGCGTGCCAGGGCCTGCTGCTGCCGGGTCAAAGGTCATTCCTGTTACTCCCGGGCCTGCCAGTGTGCCACCGGCAGGTAAGCCGGAAACAGTTACTGCTGACTCATTTTCACAATAACTGCTGTCCAGGTTAGTGAGGTTCACAACAGGTGAAGACTTAACCAGTACTGAGAATGATTTACTGGCTACACATGAGCCGCCGTAGTTGTACTCGTAACTGATCACGTGCCATCCTGCACCTGCCTGCATCGGATCAAAAATGTTTCCTGACACTCCGTTGCCGTAGAAGTTACCACCGGCAGGAGTTGCAATAAGGGTATCAGGTAAATCGGAAGAACAGTAAACAGTATCGTAACCACTTATTGTTATAGTCGGATTTTGAAGTACTTCCACCGTTTCGTGCGCGGTGTCAGTACATCCTGAAGCACTGGTTACTATATATTCGATCTGGTGAGTACCAATTCCTGCAGCCACAGGATCAAAAGCAAAACCAACTCCACCCGGAGTTATTCCATTTCCGAGCATAGTTCCTCCTGCCGGGAGCCCGTTGAAGTAATCAACAGAGCCATCAAAACAATGAATGGTTTCCAGGTTAGTAATAGAAGCAGAGGGTTTTGCAATTTCATGGATATAAACTGAATCAGATTCCATTGTTACTCCGTCACTGACCATAATAGCATAATACCCTCCACCTGAAACAGATGAAATCTGGTTTGTGTTAAGGGTCTGCCCTCCGGGTATATACCAGGTATAGGTGTAGTTTCCGGTTCCACCGGATGGATTTGCCTTAATAGTAGTAATTTCTCCAGCACAAATGCTGTCCTTGTCAGCTGTGGGGTTAATAGTTAATGGCCCTCCAGTGATAAATACTTCCTTTATATCCGTGTTAGCGCATCCACTTATTGAGTCAGTTACTGTTAGGGTAAAAGTCTGACTACTGGTAAGATTTGATGATTGTGTATGTGCCTGGTAAGGATTTAATGCCTGAGCTGCCGGTGTCCAGTGGTAAACCAACATGGCATTAGGAAGACCGGAGGCACTTCCCTGCAACCATGCATAGGAATTATAGGCTATACTTGTATCACTGCCAGCGTCAACTGTTGGTAATTCATAAATGGTTGTGCGCATGGTATCTCTTGCCACACAAGCTCCACCAACAGTATAAACAATTTCAATAGCACCCGTGGGCGCTTTGGATGGATAGAATGTATTAGCAGTAAAGGCAGCGGCACCTGAGCCTGCGATGCTAAAAGAGCCTCCTGCTGGTGTGGCTGTCAGATTAACAGCTCCTGCATCAGCACAGTAGCTTGTATCCAGTCCGCTAAGGGAAATTACAGGTGTAGGAAGGACATAGATGGTGAGTGAAGTAATACTGTCAACAGCAGTACATCCTTCGGGAGTGGTGTAAACATAAGATGTATTATGCAGGCCGGGTGAGAGCAGCGCAGGATTCAGAATATTTCCTGAGATCCCGGGCCCAATGAATGTACCACCGGCCGGACCTGGGTTTCCGTATCCTGTAAGATCGAAAGGTGCTGCTGTATTGCAAATCGTCAGTGTGTCATTTCCTCCTGAAACAAGCGGTATGTCATGCACAGTAACTGTTTGAGAAGTGGAGTTTGAGCAACCCCAGTTGTCTGTGTAATTATAGGTTATCAGGTGATTCCCGGGTCCTGCTGTGGCAGGATTGAAATTGAGTCCATTCACACCATTTCCGGTCAACGTTCCGCCTGAAGGTGAAACTGAAACCGGCACAACAGCTGCATCTTCGCAATACTCAGCCTGTAATCCGCTTAAGGATAATACAGGCAGATCATGAACTTCTGTTGTAAAAGAATCTATTGCCGTACATCCGTTGGCCGCTGTAACCTGGTAGGTAATGGTATGAGTTCCTGTTCCTGCAATAGCAGGTGAGAACCACGAATTGTTTATTCCTGTACCAGTTAGAATTCCACCTGAAGGATTTACAATAACTGAGTCGCCCTGGTTATCAATACAATAATCCGGCTGAATGTTGGCAATAGTGATCACCGGTACCGTTTTTACCTGAACTTGTTGTGAACTGGTATTTGAGCAGCCGTTTGCATCGGCATAGGTATAAACAATAGTATGAACACCTGTTCCGGCTGAAGCTGGATCAAAAATATTTCCATTTATCCCGGCTCCTGAGAAAGTACCGCCTGAAGGGGAACCTGTGAGAGTGACTGCCGGGTCGCTGCCACAATATTCAGGAGACAATCCTGAGAATGCGACCACAGGAAGTGCATAAACCGTTACATTTTCCTGTACAGTACTTGTACACCCTGATGCATTAGTATATGTATAGGTAATGCTATGATTACCCGCTCCGGCTAAAGAAGGTATGAATAAATTACCCTGAACCCCCGGGCCATTTACAGAACCTGCCGGATGGCTCA
>JBEPXQ010000104.1:0-6301 GCA_041641835.1 Bacteroidales bacterium | reverse complement strand
TTAGTCTCTGTTCCCTTTCCTTTAATTCATTTGTCTGATTATTAATCTGAATCGTCATCCGGTTGAAAGCCTGAGTTAGCATCCCCACTTCATCTTTTTTGTTAGTTTCCAGGTGTATATTATAGTTTCCCTTCTCTACCTTTTCAGCCATATTAGTAAGGTTAACGATGGGCATAGTGATATATCGGGAAAAGAAAACAGCCAGCCCAAGAATAGTAATGGCAAGCATAATTCCCATGAACAGGATGTCATTTCGTATTTGAATAACCGGGGCAATACTTTCGTTATAGTCTATTTCTGCCAGGATTACCCAGTTAAGATCCCTAAGGCTAAGCGGGGCATATGAACTCAATACTTTTATGCCACGGTAATCATCTATTATTTGTGTCCCAGACCTTCCATCCAGCGCTTCATTTACAGCATCTGTATTCACAACTGTACTTAAAACACTATTATTTCTGAATCTGCTTGTTGAACGCATCAGATGATCACTGCCCACGAGATAGGACTCACCACTGGCCCCTAATCCTGAAGATGCTGAATTTTCAAGCATAATTGTGTTAATTGACTCCAGTGATATTCTGGAAACCACTAATCCTGATGGCTCATAATTCCCCAGAAAAACCGGTGAGGCTATCAATAAGGATAAACTATCTTTACTACTGAAATCACGTATTACAGTTCTTCGGTGTTTGAGCGCTTCTGTCCACAATTTATCATAGATTGGGTTTATGGTAGAAGCAAGCCATAAATTTACCATACCGGAATCAGAGGGTTCAGTATGTATGGCATACTGATCATGCACCAGTGTAATACTTTTCTGGTGGATATTATTTCTGAAATGCCTTTGGAAAAATGATTCGTAACTATTAAGGAATTCTTTCTGAAAATCACTTTTAATATACTCATTATGAAAAAAATCCTCTGATAATCCATGGCTGAGCTCTTTGGATGCTGCCAGTTGTTCATTCTCGCGTACGCGCTCAGCAAAAAAAGTTTCAACCTGTCTTTTTTTAACCACCTGTACGGAGGTAAGCTGTTGAAATGTTCTGTCTAATACAGCTTCCTTACTGGTTTTAAAAAAGTATAAGCTTAATGATACCAGTGAACCAACTCCAAGTATCACGAAGAAAATAATAAGCTTGTATCCGATTTTTATATCCCTGAGCCGGCGCATGCACAGATAAATTTTGGCTTCAAATATAACAATCAGTTATAAGCAAAAAAAAAATCGCTCATTAATATTTTTCTGATGCTGGTTGATCGGGGAAGTGATAGTGAAAAGGAGTGGGGGGAGGAGGATTCGAACCTCCGAAGGCGTACGCCAGCAGATTTACAGTCTGCCCCAGTTGGCCACTTTGGTATCCCCCCTGGATTGCGGTTGCAAATGTAGTAATTTAAGCTTGCAACGCAAGTGTTTTTTCAGAGTTTTCAGGCATTCTCTATTATAATACCTGAAAGCCAGTATGATTATTTTTATGGTATAAAAAAAGCTTAAAAGGCTTGCCGGTTGTAGCGCTTAATGTCTTCCGGGTTTCCTGAACAATCTATCATATGGGAAAAGAAGGCAGGCCCACCAGCAATAAAAGCATTCAGGAAAAAATTCAGCAGGTCAAAGTCAAATATCCTGATAATAAAGCGAGGTTCCTCATTAAATACACCTGTAAAGTAATACCCCAGAAAGGCTGCAGTATATGCCAGCGAGAAAATGGCAGTTCCGGTTTTTATTATTTCGCAGCCGGATAATTGTATATCAAAGGGGCTGTTGTGTTTTCCCATCATTAATATTCTTGTCGATAACTGCATGCTGGTTGCAGGTAGAAGTTGTTTTTCGGAAGCGAATAAACTTGAGCAGGAATTTTCAGCCACCTGATCCGAAGATTGAAAAGAAAAACTACCGGATTTTATTCGTACTGTTTCTGGCAATGCCTTTCTTTTCAATAAGCTTTCGGTACTCTTAATTCTTGAAATACCCGAAGAGGAGAATCTATTTAATTGAATTTCTGATGGATTATTTTTTTCAAAACCATCCAGGCTTAAACAATTTTGCGCCAAAAGTACATTAACCAAAGCTAAGGTAGCCAGGGTTAAAACAAACTTCTTCATCTGTTTTCAATTTTTTTTGCAAATATAAATGTATTGTTGAAGTACAAACTGCAAATTCAAATAATCGTGATATAAGACACATTTTTTCTATATTTGCCACCTGATTTCAAACCGCACCGGTAAAAAAGTCATACAATTACGGAACGAGAAACATATGAGTTTTAGGATTTTAGTGTTAGTAAAACAGGTTCCTGACACCCGCAACGTGGGTGAAGATGCCATGAAGGCCGATGGAACAGTAAACCGCGGAGCGCTTCCCGCTATCTTCAATCCCGAGGACATGAATGCCCTCGAAATGGCATTGAAGATTAAAGATCAGCGAGAAGATGCAGAAGTGATCGTAATGACCATGGGGCCCACCCGTGCTGCAGATGTAATCAGGGAATCGCTGTATCGCGGTGCTGATAAAGGCTATCTGATTACCGACCGCAAATTTGCCGGTTCAGACACCCTGGCCACATCCTATACCCTGGCCTCAGCGGCGCGTAAGCTTGAGCCTTTCAACGTGCTGATTGCCGGGCGCCAGGCCATTGACGGTGATACCGCACAGGTAGGACCGCAGGTGGCTGAAAAGCTGGGGCTGCCACAAATAACCTACGCTGAAGAAGTGAGAAAGGTAACGAATGACAACATCACGATTAAGCGCCGTCTTGATCGTGGAATTGAGATTGTTAGAGCTGCCATGCCAGTGGTAATTACCGCCCATTCCTCTGCTGATGCCTGCCGCCCAAGAAACGCCAAACGGCTTCTAAAGTTTAAGCATGCACGCACTGTAACCGAACTTCAGAATGAGTCATTGGATTACACTGCCATGTATAGCGAGCGTCCATATCTGGAGATAGGAGAATGGACAGTGGAAGATATAAATGTGGATGTGGCAAATCTGGGGCTGTCGGGTTCTCCTACCAAAGTGAAGAAGATCGAAAGTGTAGTTTTCAAACAAAAGGACTCTCTTATGATCACCGATTCTGATGAGGAAATCGACAAATTAATGAAAGACCTGATCACCAGTCATGTGGTGGGTTAATTGCTAATGAAAAAAATCATTGATCGTGAATAATATATTTGTATATTGCGAAATCACCGAAGAAGGCAATGTGGCAGATGTCAGCCTGCAATTGCTCACCAAAGGCCGCCAGCTTGCCCGAGAATTGGGTGTTAAGGTTGAAGCTGCAGTTTTGGGAGCTGATTTGTCGAATGTGATAGAAGAAGTAAAACCTTATGGAGTGGATATCCTCCACCTGGGTGAGGATGAAAGGCTGTTCCCTTATACTACACTGCCGCATGCAGCTATTATAACAGCTGTTTGTGAACAGCAAAAACCACAGATCGCGCTATTTGGTGCTACTCCGGCAGGTCGTGACCTGGCTCCGCGGGTGGCTTCAAAACTTAAGTGCGGCCTCACTGCCGACTGTACCAGCCTGGTTATTGGTGGTCATCATGACAAAAAACGCGACAAGAAATATGAAAACCTCCTGTATCAGATAAGACCTGCTTTTGGAGGAAATATTGTAGCAACCATCATTAATCCTGATACACGCCCGCAAATGGCAACCGTAAGAGAAGGAGTAATGAAACTGGAAAAGGCACCCAAGGAAGTTGATCCGGAAGTAAATAAGTTGAAGGTTACGGAAATTGTGTCTGATGACGAGTTTGTCATTGATATTATTGAGCGTCATATTGAGCCAAAGAAAGTAAACATCACCGGATCACAGATTATAATCAGTGGTGGCTATGGCGTTGGCTCAAAGGAAAACTTCAAGCTGCTTTACGAACTGGCTGATGTGCTTGGAGGCGAAGTGGGTGCATCACGTGCTGCTGTGGATGCGAAAATGGTTGAGCACGAGCGGCAGATCGGGCAAACCGGTGTTACCGTTCGTCCGAAGCTTTATATTGCCTGCGGAATTTCCGGAGCTGTGCAGCACCGTGCCGGAATGGAACACAGCGCCAAGATCATTTCCATTAATACCGATCCCGGGGCACCTATCAATGCTATTGCAGATTATGCCATCACCGGTAAAGTGGAAGATGTGATTCCTAAAATGATCAAGTATTACCGTAAGCACTCCAAGTAAAAACAGAAAAAAGACAAACCATGGCTAATTTTTTCACAGATAATGAACACCTCAGATTCCACCTGTCTCATCCTTTGATGAAGAAAATTGTGGATCTGAAAGAACGTAATTTTGAAGAATACGGCAAGTATGATGATGCCCCCCGCGATTTTGAAGATGCACTTGACAATTATGATAAAGTGCTGGAAATAATAGGAGAAATAGCAGGGGGGACCATAGCTGAAAATGCAGAAGCCGTAGATGCCAGCGGTGCCAAAGTGGTGGATAACCACGTGCAGTATGCTCCGGGTACCGAGGAGAATATAGAAAAGCTGAAGAATGCCAACCTGTTTGGCTTATCTTTACCAAGAAAATATGAGGGGCTCAATTTCCCGATTGTGCCATATGTAATGTCAGCCGAAATTATTTCCCGTGCAGATGCAGGATTTGCCAACATCTGGGGGCTACAGGACTGCGCGGAAACCATACATGAATTTGCTGATGAAGAGATCCGCCAGGATGTGCTTCCGAAATTTAACAGGGATGGTATAACAGCTGCCATGGACCTGACAGAGCCTGATTCCGGTTCCGATCTTCAGAGTGTACAGCTTAAAGCACACTATGACGAGGAAAAAGGAACCTGGCTGCTCAATGGAGTAAAGCGTTTTATCACCAATGGTGATGCTGATGTTTCTTTGGTACTGGCGCGATCAGAAGAAGGCACAAAGGACGGCCGCGGATTATCACTATTCCTTTATGAAAAAGGTGATGATAAGATGATCGTTCGACGCATTGAAAACAAGCTGGGTATAAAAGGGTCTCCCACCTGTGAGCTGGTTTTCAAGGATGCGCCAGCGCGTCTGATTGGTAGCCGTAAGCTTGGCCTTATAAAGTATGTAATGGCTCTTATGAACTCAGCCCGCCTTGGTGTGGGAGCTCAGTCAGTTGGAATTGCAGAGGCTGCCTATCGCGAAGCACTAAATTATGCCCGCGAAAGGGAGCAGTTTGGTAAGGCTATCATAAAGTTTCCGGCAGTGTATGAGATGCTGACAGACATGGAGGTTAAAACCATAGCTATCCGCACGCTGCTCTACGAAACCAGCCGTTATGTGGACCTCTACAAAACTTATTTATTCATAAGCGAAGACCGCAAGCTGGAAAAAGAAGAGCGCCAGGAAATGAAGACGTACCAGCGTCTGGCTGATGTGTTTACACCACTAACTAAATTGTTCGCCAGCGAGTATTCTAACCAGATTGCTTATGATTCCCTGCAAGTGCACGGTGGCTCAGGATATATGAAGGATTACCCGGTGGAACGCCTTTTCAGAGATGCACGGATCACCAATATCTATGAAGGAACTACTCAGCTTCAGGTTATTGCCGCTATTCGTGGAGTAAGCAGTGGTTCTTATCTGAAATTTATGGAAGAAGCCGCTGAGCAAAAGGTTAAACCCGAGCTGGAATACGTGCAGAAGACCCTCTCTAAAATGAAAGACCAGTATGAAAAAGCTGTCCGCAAGGTTCGTGGTTTCGAGGACGATGAATACTGGGATTTTCATGCACGTCGTCTGGTGGAAATGGCAGGAAATATCATTATCGGATACCTGCTGTTGAGCGATGCTACACGTGATGAACAATTCGACAAGGCAGCCGCTCTTTTCACTAAAAAAGGACGTGCCCAGAATATTGAACATTACAGCTATATCCAGAATATTGGAATGCGTGAAATGAGCGAATTCAAAAAATAAACCAGCAACTAGTTGAATTAAAACGAATGTTTTAACGGCTTCCTTTGGGAGCCGTTTTTTTTGGATCAAAAAAAACCCGGGCAAAAACCCGGGCTTAATATAGATGCTTGTTATTCCTTATCCGGTTTGGTGTCTTTTTTCTTTTCACCACCGCTTCGGCCACCATTTCCACTTTTGGCGAGTTCCTTTTCTTACTTTTTTACTTTGATATTGATGTCCTTTTTCTTCTCATCATAATCAACAGTAATAGAATCGCCTTCATCAAGCCTTGCAGATATTATTTCTTCCGCGAGCTGATCCTCGATATATTTCTGAATAGCTCGTTTCAGCGGACGGGCGCCGTACTGCGAATCCCAGCCTTTATCTACAATATAGTCCTTGGCTTTATCAGAG
>JBEPXQ010000103.1:0-6337 GCA_041641835.1 Bacteroidales bacterium | reverse complement strand
TCTATAAATGATCATTAAAATATTGTTCGATCTTCATAAAGAGGTGTAGCCTGTCAATTCCACTCACATTATGTTCCTGCCCGGGATACACAAAGTAATCCACCAGTTCCCTGTTGGTGATAGCTTTGTTAAGAAATTGCAGACTGTGCTGCCAAACCACCACGTTGTCCATTGTGCCGTGAATGATCATCAGCCTGCTGTCCAGGTTCTGCACTTTTTTCAGCAGGTTAGCTGCTTCATATCCTTCAGGATTTTCTTCAGGGGTATCCATATAGCGCTCGCCATACATCACTTCATAATATTTCCAGTCGATAACCGGGCCGCCGGCAACTCCTGCCTTAAATTCATCAGGGTAATTCAATAGCAAAGAGATCGTCATGAACCCGCCATAGCTCCAGCCATCAACACCAATGCGGGCATCGTTAACATATGGCAGGCTTTTCAGGTACTTTACTCCCTCCATCTGGTCGGCTACTTCTGCCTGGCCTAATTTGCGGTGTACTGTTTTCTCAAATTCAGCACCACGATTTGCCGATCCGCGGTTGTCCATGGTAAACACAATATAACCCTGATTCGCCATATAGGCGAGGAAAACATTCGCGCCACCCATCCAGGTGTTATTTACCAGCTGAGCGTGAGGCCCGCCATAAACATAAATCAATACCGGATACTTCTTATTCTCATCAAAGTCATGAGGCTTTATCATACGGCAATAAAGATCGGTTTTTTCATCTGCTGCTTTGATGGTGAAGATCTCAATCTCTCCCAGATTAAAATTTTCTTCTATTGGATTGTTTGCCTCAACCAATGTGCTTAGCTTCTTGTTGTTTTTTTTACTCCGGATGGTGTATTCGCTGCCAACTTCAAGGCTGCTATGCATATCCATGAAGTATTCACCGCTGGGGCTGAGCAGAATGCTATGCGTACCTTCTTTTTCTGTAATTCTGCTCATTTTGTCCTTCTCAACAGACTGAACATACAGGTGCCGCTCTACAGGGCTTTTTTCAGTGGTTATCAGATACACATTTTTCTTTTTCTTATCAAAGCCTTTAATATCCAATACCACAAAATCTCCTTTGGTTACCTGGCGGATGAGTTCGCCATCAGTATTATACAAGTACAGATGATTCCAGCCGTCACGTTCACTGTACCACAGGAATTTTTCATCATCCCAGGGCAAAAAAACCGGACCGTGCTCCGGCTCCACATAGCGGTCGTCTTTTTCTTCAAATAATGTCTTTTTGAGCTCGCCGGTTTCAGCATCATAGGCATTAAGCTTCATATGATCCTGCCCACGGTTTAGCATGGCAACATAAATTGTCGTGCCATCAGGGCTCCAGGTGATGTTTGTAAGATACTGATCTTTTGGGCCGGTGGTCTGCAGGTAGGTGATTTTCTCCGACTCCATGTCATACACGCCGATGGTTACGTGATGACTTGCTTCTCCTGCCATGGGATATTTGGTGTTTTCCACAGTGGAAATACGGGTTTCAATATTAACCAGAGGATAATCAGTTACCATAGTTTCATCCTTGCGATAAAATGCCAGTTTACTGCCATTCGGACTCCAGAATGTACCCTTACTAATACCGAATTCACGGCGATGCACTTCCTGCCCGTAAACTATTCCGCTGTTTTCTTCTTTGCTAACCTGCTTCAGCTCTCCTGTTTCCATAACAAACAGGTTGTTGCCAATTGTAAAAGCAAGATTTTTGCTTGCTTTATGCAAGTCAGGGTTTTCACCCTCTTCACCAATTTCAAATAATTTCCGGATTTTTCCTTCTTTCAGTTCATAGAGGAAATATTTTCCTGCAGTTGAAAAATACATGCTGTGCTTATCTACCCAGCTCATGTCAGGCAGGCGTTTTGCTGAATCAGCACCGGCTTCTGTCAGTGCTTTATTCAAGTCGTCCAGATTAAACAAAACCTTAGCCTTGTTTTTTCCTTCTGCATCCAGCTGCATAAAATCATTTCCTTCAGCAAAGGTGAAGGTATTGCTGCCGGGTTTCCAGGCTGTGTTTGATAAACGGTCGGGATATGTACTTCCTCTGAAAGCATCAATCAACGTCAGTTCTCCCTTTTGAGCATCAAGCTGCAACGAACTTAGCAGGAATATTCCCAAAAGGATGCTAATAACATTCTTTCTGATCATAATATTTATGGTTTAAAATAAACTTGAGATTTCATTTATAACTTCAGGGTTCTTTTCAATGGCATTACCAACCACCAGTATATCGGCACCTGCTTTTATCAGTTGCTCTGCGGTTTTCCGGTCGCGAATACCACCACCTACGATAAGTGGGATGGTAATGCGGGATTTAATTGCTTTGACCATTTCAATGCTCACAGCACTTTCAGCCCCACTGCCGCAATCAGCATAAATAAGCTTCAGGCCAAGCAGTTCTCCGGCCAGTGCTGTTGATGCTGCCAGCTCTGGTTTGTCCATTGGCAGCGGGGTGGAATTGCTCATATAGGAAGCGGTGGTGGTTTTGCCGCCATCAATAAGCATGTAACCTGTAGGGATGGTTTCCAGCTTTGCCTTAGCCAGGTATGGTGCCGCAATCACGTGTTGCCCGATCAGATATTCCGGGTTCCTGCCTGAAATCAAGGAAAGGAAAAGCATGGCATCTGCTGTAGGCTCTATTTGCAGCACGCTGCCCGGAAACAAAATTACCGGGATATCGGTCTTCTTCAGTTGTGAAATAGTAGCCTTTATATCACCATTACTTATATGACTTCCACCAACGAAAAAGAAGCTGACTTTTCCATTGCTGGTCATTTCTAAAATACGGTCAATTTCTCGTTCACCGGCTTTATCCGGATCAACAAGAATCGCGAATTTCGGGCCTTGAAATTCCCCGAAGTGCTGCAATATTGACATGGCTTAAAATTTCTCACAATATTATAAAAATTACCCGACAGGAAAGCTATAAATTGCCTGAAAAATCTTTTGGACTTAGTGTTTGCTGTCAGGGTAGGTGATGGGATGTTTACTTTTTTAATATAAAGCTTATTACAGCATCAGCAACAGCATGTTAAATGGGTTTAGTTTTTCTTGTATATTGCTGAAGTATAATACCGGCAACAATCAGTATTAAGCCTGTAATGGTGTAGGTATGAATGGCTTCTTCCACAAAAATCCTGATAAAAAACAGCGACAGGAAGGGTGATAAAAAAACAAGCTGACTTATTTTGTCCGTTCTTTCAGTAAGTTGCATGGCTTTTAGCCAGAGCACAAACGTGAGTCCCATTTCAAATATTCCCACATAAGCTGCACCTGCCATTCCGTAAAGGTCAGGCATTTGAATTCCGCCAGTAAATAGCATTAGAATAAGAATATAGATACTGCCCCAGAAGAAATTCATAAAGAGCTTGAGGCTTTCATTCAATTTGCTTTTCACATTAAAAAGCCAGAACAGAGCCCAAATCACCGAGCTTCCCAGAGCCAACAGATCGCCAAACCAGTTGGAGAACTCCAACGATGTGGGGTTACCTTTTGTGCCGATGATAATAATTCCTGAAAAGCTGATCAGCAAAGCAAAAATACTTTTCAGACTAAGCTTTTGCCCCAACATGGGTACAGAAAGTAAAGCCAGAATTAGCGGCCAGGTGTAATTAAGTGTCATGGCTTCCTGAGCGGGCAAAATGTCATAAGCCTTAAACAGAATCAGATAATAAAGAAATGGATTAAGCAATCCCAGGGCCATGGATAACAATATATCCTTCATAGATAGCTTTCTGATCTGGAATATTTGACGGTTAATTACACCATAAATCAGAAGAAACAAAAATGATATAAGAGATGAAAAGAACAGCAGGTGCTGATAATCAATATGCCGCAGCGTAATTTTAAATGCAGAGGCCACTGTTGACCAAAACAGTATAGCAAGGATTGCCAGCAGATATGCTTTTTTTTGATTCCCGCTCATATGTTGTGCCTGTCATCATTGTCGTCCACCGTGTAAACAAGGACGTAATTCTCGATTTTTTCCCTGGACAGATTTAGCTTTTTTTCGCGCCCCCGGTAGCTGATCCTTCCTCGTATTTTAGTGTCCCTGTCAATGTCAAACGGATAAATATGTATATGGTCTTTAAAAGAAATTTTTCCGAATTTCTGCATTTTGTAAATGGCTTCCTTTGCACCCCAGTAAACATGCAGAAGTTCTGTGTCTTCTCTGTCAATTTGTTCAAATTCTGTATCAGACAGGAATTTGTGTTTAACTTTATGAATTCTGGGGGTGATTTTTTCTATATCTATACCGGTTGATTTCTTTTTATGGAGAATAGCGGCAGAAAAATCCCCTGAATGGGTAACTGATATTCGTAAATAGTGGTTTAGGATCATTGGTTTGCCAAAGCGATCATAGTTTATGTCGAGTATTTTGTCGAGGTTTAGCAGCCGTTTAATGGTTATGCGGTATGAAAGCCACTGTTTTCGACGTTGCTCTGTTTTCAGCCTGTTAAAGATTTTTTCTTCCATAGCCGTAAGGTTCAGCATTTGCATCAATTCGCCGGTGGACTCTTCTATTTTCCACACCCCCAGTTGAACATCCCCTTTAATTTTTCTGTTTACGAGTAAGCTCATAAAAACGGCTTTATAGTCTGATAGAGCAAAGATAGTAAACTAAAAGGTTTGTGAGGTGGGATAAAAAGTATATCTTTGCAAGCCATTAGAAAAGAATTGAATAAAGCCGGAATATTCCGGATGTAAATAAAAGAAGCCCGGCAGGCAAGCCGGAGATAATAAATAAATTGAACTATGAAAGAAGCAATTATTAATGATCTTGAATACAAAGTAGCCGACCTGTCACTTGCCGATTGGGGGCGTAAAGAAATCACCATAGCGGAAAAGGAAATGCCCGGGCTGATGGCAGTGAGGGAAAAATATTCCAGTGAAAAACCACTGAAGGGAGCACGGATTACAGGTTCACTGCATATGACCATCCAAACGGCCGTATTGATTGAAACACTGGTAGAACTTGGTGCTGACGTAAGATGGGCCAGTTGCAATATCTTCTCTACCCAGGATCATGCTGCGGCTGCTGTGGTTAAAGACTCCAGAGTGCCGGTTTTTGCATGGAAAGGTGAAACCATCGAGGAATACTGGTGGGCAACAAGCCAGGCGCTTACATTCCCGGGAAATAAAGGCCCGCACCTTATCGTGGATGATGGTGGCGATGCTACCCTGATGATACAGAAGGGAAAGGAAATGGAAGATAAGCCGGCGCTGTTTGATGAAACTTATGATAACCTGGAAGAACGCGAATTGGTTAAGCGTCTTAAAAAAATCTATAATGAGGATAAAGAGCACTGGAATAAGGTAGTGAAAGAGTGGAAAGGTGTTTCAGAAGAAACCACAACAGGCGTTCACCGCCTTTATCAGCTGGAAAAAGCTGGCAAACTTCTGGCTCCTGCCATTAATGTGAATGATTCCGTTACCAAATCGAAATTTGATAACCTTTACGGGTGCCGCGAATCTCTGGCAGACGGTATCAAGCGTGCAACCGATGTGATGCTTGCCGGTAAAGTGGTTACTGTGCTTGGTTATGGCGATGTGGGTAAAGGATCAGCACACTCACTCCGCTCCTATGGTGCCCGAGTATTGGTTACTGAAATTGACCCCATTTGTGCACTTCAGGCTGCTATGGAAGGATTCCAGGTGGTTACTATTGAAGATGCACTGGAAGAATCAAACATCTTTGTTACTGCAACCGGTAACAAAGACGTGATCACTGCTGACCACATGGCACGCATGAAAGATCAGTCCATTGTTTGTAATATTGGACATTTTGATAATGAGATTCAGGTTGAGCAGCTTAATAACCTGACAGATGTTGAAAAAATCAATATCAAACCACAGGTGGATGAGTACAGGTTTGATGACGGGCATGCCATCTTCCTGCTTGCTGAAGGCCGTCTTGTTAATCTGGGTTGTGCCACCGGACATCCATCATTTGTGATGAGTAACTCCTTCTCTAATCAGACACTGGCTCAGCTGGAGCTATGGAAAAAGGACCTGGAAAACAAGGTTTACCGCCTTCCCAAGCACCTTGATGAGGAAGTTGCCCGCCTGCATTTGCCGCATATTGGCGTGAAGCTTACCGAGCTTACTAAAGAACAGGCCAGCTATATCGGGGTAGATAAAAACGGCCCTTATAAGCCTGAGCACTACAGGTATTAAGAATATTTTCTGATAACAAAAGAGGCTGCTCATTTTTCCGGGCAGCCTCTTTTTTATGTTTTAAAATTTGAGTAACAACACAGATGTCGGACATTATGGATGAGCAGTAAATTACTGTAACCCCCAGCGCTCTTAATTGTAAATAACGAGATATTC
>JBEPXQ010000102.1:0-6345 GCA_041641835.1 Bacteroidales bacterium | reverse complement strand
AGCAACCGGAACCGATACCACCTGGGATTTTTCAATGCTGCTAATTTGGGGGCAAAAGCTAATTGAGTTTGAGGATATTAATGACCTGCCATTTACTTATCAGGCGGCATTTAACAGCCCCCTGGATCCCGAGCATAAAGCAGCTTATGCCACCATAAGCAGTGACAGCTTAAACATCCCTAATCTTAACGTGACTAACCTGAGAGAGTTTTACAGGAAAAACTCCACGGAGTTTGGTGTGATTGGTTACGGAGCTGAAGTAAGTGGCTTTCATATGCCGGGCAAGTACGATAGCCTGGATCTTCATTATAACTTTCCGCTGAATTATGGTGATACCTCAGAATCTCATTCCATTGCAGCACAGCAGATACCCACCATAGGTTATCTTCACCGGGAAATTACCAGAACAAATGTGGTGGATGGTTGGGGTACTATCATAACCCCTTATGGTACATTTGACGTGCTTAGGGTGAAGTCGGAAATTATCCAGAAAGACAGTATCAAGTTTGATTCGTTGCCGGCTTATCCCGCCCTGTACAGTTATCTCACGGAATACAAATGGATGGCAAAAGACAAAGGTTTGCCTGTTCTTAAAGTGGAGATTAACAATGGATATGCTCAGTCGGTGGAATTTCTGGACTCCATAAGAAGTTTTGCGTCCATTGCTGAAGCGGAGCAGCATAGTGTTGCTGTTTATCCCAACCCGGCTGCCGGAGATGTAAAGATTGAATGGAGTTCAGAGGTTGAGAAGCTGGAAATATATAATACCCTCGGGGAGGTGGTTTTCGCAGAGGATGTTTCAGGTAGAAAGAATTATGTTATTCCTGGCAGGAGCCTTGTATCAGCCGGCGTGTATATCATAGTGCTGGAAGGGGAAGGCATTCATATGCGCAGGAAGCTGATAAAAAGGTAAAGGCCGGTGCTGTAAGCGGGATTCTGTGAACTTCTATCATTTATCTGGACCGGCAGTTACCTGCCGGCTCTAGCAGCTTACCCCCCGGAATCGGGCGAGCAACCCTTATTCCAGCCTAAGCCGGAAGCTCCGGTATATGTAGCCTTGCACCCCATAAGGTTTACCACCGCGACAGTCGCCTGCCGCGGTCGTGAGCTCTTACCTCACGGTTTCACCCTTACTCCTTGCAGAGCGGTCTGGTTTCTGTGGCACTGGCTGTCTCCGCCTCGCGGCGAAGCCTTCCTGTTAGGAAGTATGGTGCTCTGTGGTGTCCCGACTTTCCTCCGCGATAATCGCAGCGATAGAACACACCGGCCTTTGGCTGCAAAATTACAACTTTATATTGGGTCTGCTGAGTTTTGTTTTACTATACGGTTGATTGGTTGGAATTTGTTTGATGTACCGACCATCAGTTGTGGGTGTTCGAAAACTATTAGATCAAAGATTTCTGGTTTTTTCAACGGTTGCCTGGTTTAAATGGCTTTACCCTGGCGCCACGCGCGGCAGGGCGGAGGCTGATAGCCTGGCGCGGGCCGGGTGCATGGGGTTTGTGCTGTGGCAACAGCGACCAAAGGAAGCTCGTTGTCCACAGCATACAAACCCGCACCCGGCACGTGGCAGCTAAAAGCCGCAGACCGACCCGCCTTTTCGGCGGGGGCCGCCCTCATCATTAATATCTAATTGCTTCGGGTACTCCTTTATGCTCAGTTATTGCCATTATTTAATGCAGGGGTGCCGCGTGAAGCTTGGATATTACAGCTCGACTATGTATCTTTGATCAGTCTTAAAAATAGCTTTATGAAGATACTGGTGACCGGGGGAACGGGCTATATCGGCTCGCATACGGTGGTTGAATTGCAGCAGGAGGGACACGAGGTTGTGATTGTGGATAATCTGTCGAATTCGAGTAAAGATGTGATTTTTAACATTGAAAAGATTACAGGGGTAAAGCCTTATCTGGAGGTTTTTGACTTGTGTGACCGCGATGCAACGATTGATTTTTTTCGCCGGCATAATGATCTGGAAGGAGTTATTCATTTTGCTGCTTATAAGGCAGTAGGTGAATCGGTGGCTGATCCGCTGAAGTATTATTACAACAATATTGCATCGCTGGTGAACGTGATGGAAGGCATGAAAAAGAGTGAAACCTTGAACCTGGTGTTTTCTTCTTCGTGCACAGTTTACGGACAGCCGGAAAAGCTGCCGGTATCAGAAAAGGCGGCTGTGCAAAAGGCTGTTTCGCCTTATGGAAACACCAAGCAGATAGCAGAGGAGATTATCACCGACACGCTGAAGGTGAATGAACAGTTGAATGCTGTTTTGCTGCGGTATTTTAACCCCATCGGTGCCCATGAAAGTGCCCTGATTGGTGAATTGCCGCTGGGGGTGCCCGATAATCTGGTGCCGTTTATCACGCAGACAGCCGTTGGGAAACGTCCGGAGTTGAAGGTTTTTGGTGATGATTATAATACCCCTGACGGAACTGCCATCAGGGATTATATACATGTTACCGACCTTGCACGTGCGCATGTGGTAGCCGTTAACCGGATGATTAAGGGGAAAAACAAGGAAAATACTGAAGTTTTTAACCTGGGTACTGGAAACGGTTATTCGGTGCTTGAGGCCATTAAGGCATTTGAAAAAGTGGCTGGTAAACCTTTAAACTACCGGATTGTTGAACGCAGACCCGGGGATGTGGAAAAGGTGTGGGCCGACACTTCATATGCCAATGAGGAACTGGGATGGAAAGCCCGCAAAGGGCTGGAGGAAATGATGCATTCGGCCTGGCAATGGGAATTGAGATTAAAGGAAAATCAAGAATCATAACAGATATGAAAAAAATACTTATCACCGGCGGGGCCGGATTCATAGGATCACACGTGATACGCCAATTTGTGAAAAACTACCCGGATTATTCCATCTACAACCTGGATAAGCTCACCTACGCCGGGAACCTCAGGAACCTGACGGATGTGGAAGATGAATCGAACTACACCTTTGTGAGAGGTGACATTACTGATGAGCAGTTTGTAATGGATTTGTTCGAAAAAGAAAAGTTTGATGCTGTTATTCATTTGGCAGCTGAATCGCATGTGGATCGCTCAATCAGCAATCCCACTGAATTTATACAGACAAATATAGTGGGCACGGTTAACCTGCTTAACGCTTGCCGCAGCATTTGGAAGGATGATTACGCGGATAAGCTGTTTTATCATATATCAACTGACGAGGTATATGGTTCACTGGATCACACCGGACTGTTTACAGAAGAAACGGCCTATGATCCAAGGAGTCCTTATTCAGCCTCCAAAGCAAGTTCGGATCACCTGGTAAGGGCTTATTATCATACCTTTAAGATGCCGGTGGTGCTTTCCAATTGTTCAAATAATTACGGGTCGTACCAGTTTCCTGAAAAACTGATACCGCTGGCTATCAATAATATAAAAAACAATAAGGCAATTCCTGTTTACGGTAAGGGTGAGAATGTACGCGACTGGCTGTGGGTAGTGGATCATGCTACAGCCATTGATCTTATCTTCCACAGGGGCAGAACCGGGGAGACATACAACATTGGCGGTAATAACGAATGGAGAAATATTGATCTTATTCATCAGCTTTGCGATGTGATGGATGAAAAGCTAGGGCGCGAAAAAGGTGCTTCCCGCCAGCTGATCACCTTCGTGAAAGACCGTGCCGGGCACGATCTGCGCTATGCCATTGACAGTTCAAAGCTGCAGGAAGAGCTGGGCTGGGAACCATCAGTGAATTTTGAAGAAGGCCTGCGCAAAACGGTTGACTGGTACCTGGAGAACCAGCAATGGCTGGATGATGTTACCAGCGGCAATTACCAGAATTATTACAAAGACCAGTACGATAATCGCTAAGATGGGGATGTTTGGTCAAATATTCGGGCAGAACAGGCTCAGGGAGCCATTGGATTTTTCTGATTTCGCAACGGATATGCACTCACACCTTATCCCGGGGATTGACGACGGGGTGAAGAGTGTGGAAGAATCCCTGGAGATGATCAGGGGGCTGAAAGACCTCGGCTTTAAAAAGCTGATCACCACGCCGCACGCCATGGCAGATGTTTACACGAATTCCAGCGATATCATACGCTCCGGACTGCAGGATGTGAGGAAAGCCGTGGCTGATTCCGGGCTGGATGTGGAAATAGAAGCCGCTGCCGAATACCTGCTGGATGATGGTTTCAGGGATAAGCTGGAAGCCGGCGATCTGCTCACCATGGGCAAGCGACACATTCTGGTGGAGATGTCTTATATAATGGAGCCTGTTAATCTGAATCATCTGCTTTTTGACATACAGACAGCGGGCTACAGGATTATCATGGCTCATGCTGAACGCTACAGCTTCTGGTTCAACAATAAAGAGCGTTATCAGCAGATGCTTGACCGCGGAATACACCTGCAGCTGAATCTTTTATCGCTTTCCGGGTACTACGGCAAAGAAGTAAAACGAATGGCCTTGTGGTTGCTGGAGCACGACATGTACTCAGTGGTGGGAACTGATCTGCACAATGAGGTTTACTTGAAGGAGCTGCAGCAGCTGCAGTATGACCCGCTTATGAAAAAGCTGATGGAGAAATCAGGGGATTTTATTAATAAAGAACTTTAGGCCGAAATATAATGCAGCTGGCTTAATTTCTGCCGCAGTTTGAATTTTTATTTATGGCCTTAATCTTTTGCCAGCTTGTCGCTCAGCGATTTAAACCCGGGGCCGATGATCTCACTGGCATTCATCACACTTATAAAAGCATCGGGATCAATATTCAGGATATGCTCTTCGAGTATGGCCAGCTCACGACGTGACACTACCGTAAAGATAATCTGCTTTTCACTCTGGTTAAACATCCCTTTGCCATGGATGATTGTTCCCCCGCGGTTAAGATCCACCAGTATTTTATCCTTTATCTGCTGATGATAATCCGAGATAATAAACAGCGTTTTCTCATAGCTGATTCCCTGCAGGGCAATGTCGATGGCTTTGCTGCTCACAAAAATGGCAATAATGGCATAAAGAGGCATGGTCCAGTTGCCAAAAGCGATGGCACCGGCCAGGATCACGAAACCATCCACAGGCAGAATGGACTGGCTCACGGGCATGCGTGTTTTCTGGCTGATTATCTTGGCAATAACATCAGTTCCTCCTGTGGAAGCGCGACCCTTAAAAACCAGGCCTACACCAGTGCCCACCAGTAATCCGCCAAATATGGCTGAAAGCAATGTATCACTCTCAGCTATGCCGGTTCCACCAGTCAGGTACCATATGATATCCGTGAATACCGAAGTTAGCACAAATCCTATGATGGTTTTCACACCAAAACGCGGTCCCAGCACTCTGATGCCAATAATAACAATAGGAATATTCATTGCAAGGGCAGTCATTCCAATAGGAAATCCTGTGAATGAATTAATTGCAATTGCCAGGCCATACACCCCGCCCGGAACAATCTTCTGCGGTGCAATAAACAATGCGTAACCGGTGGCCAGTATCAGGCTACCCAAAACAATCAGGCTGTAGGCCTGAAACCAACGTGATGAAAATAACTTTTCTTTCGTAATAAATGCTGCTGCCATTTCGTCTTTTTCTTAATTATGCGTTCCTATTCTATAAAGTCATTTAAAGTTATAATGTTCGCCCCGGCGCCAGGTGTTTTCCTTCTTTTTAACGAGTAAACCTTCGCCGCAGATTCCGATGCTCAAAAAAAGCGAGCAAAAGTAATTTATTCCGTGATATTGTGATTAAAAACGCTTGAAATTTTAAAGATTTTTATTATTTGGGCGGCCGGGCGGTCTTCGGCTGCAATCTTTGCACTGCCTGCTAAGTTGCTGTATGCCGCGAGGCAGGAGCTCGCTTGCGCTCCGCTCTGCCGCGGCACAGCAACTAAACCAGGCAGCACAAAGGATTTCCGCCTACGCCCTGCCGCGGGGGCAAGAGCGACAGCTTGTGCCATGTCACTTGTGGAGATTGAGGGAAGATTGTAGGAAAAAAGATTGAAAGAAGATTGTAAGAAAAAAGATTGAAGAAGATTGTAAGAAAAAAGATTGAAGAAGATTGTAAGAAAAAAGATTGAAGAAGATTGTAAGAAAAAAGATTGAAGGAGATTGATGGATTGAAAAAGATTGACGGATGTAGCTTTAACATTCGCTCCTGATAAAGCCCCTCACCAACGACTACATAAAGCTTCCTGTTAACAAACTGAAATATTAACAAAATAGTTTGTGCGCGAATGGATGTATTATTATACATTTGTTCACATGAATCAAAAAGGAACATATAAACTGCTGAAAAGGTTTCCTGAAATTAAATCCTTAAATCCGGTGCTGTGTCATTATAGCCTTATGCAGTCTGGTGTTCCTTTTTCTCTCACT
>JBEPXQ010000101.1:0-6353 GCA_041641835.1 Bacteroidales bacterium | reverse complement strand
GGTGATGTGGTGAACCTGCATGTTACTCTGCCTCCTGATAATCCCCAGGTAAAATCACTCACAGGTTTATTCAGCGGAGCTGACTGGATAGAGCGGGAAATTCACGAATTGCTGGGGGTGAAGTTTGAAGGTCATCCCAACCTGGTCCCGCTTTTCTCTGATGGCAACTGGGAACAGGGTGTTTACCCGTACCGAAAAGAATTTTGATATGAAGAAACGAAAGATCATACCCATTGGACCCTATCATCCGCTTCAGGAAGAGCCGGAATATTTTAAGCTCTATTGTGAAGGAGAAAAAGTGGTGGACGTGGAATGGGAAACCGGATATAACCATCGGGGAATAGAAAAGCTTGCTGAAGAGAAGTCTTTTGAGCAGGTATTTTTCCTGGTGGAGAGGATTTGCGGGATCTGCTCTACCTCACATCCTTTTGCTTTTGCCAATTGCATGGAGGAAATCTGTAAAGTTGAGATTTCCGACAGGGCAAAATACATCCGGACGATAATAGGTGAGCTGGAACGGCTGCACAGCCACTTGTTGTGGGTAGGACTGGCGGGACACTTCCTGGGATATGACACTGTTTTTATGTGGGGATGGAAATACCGGGAGCCGGTGCTTGACCTGTTTGAGATGATATCCGGAAACCGCAACAGCTATGCTATGTTCAGGATTGGCGGAGTGAGACGTGATATTGAGCAGTCGAAATTTGGCGCTATTCGTAAGGAGCTGTCAAAACTCAAAAAGAAAGTGGATCTGCTGACAGGCGCTGTCATGGACGATCCGGTTATTCATGCCCGCACTAAGAATGTAGGAGTGATGAGCCGCCAGGATATTATTGATTATGCTGCTGTAGGTCCTACCGCAAGGGCTTCGGGAGTTGCCATAGATGTTCGCAGAGATGACCCATACGCGGCATATGATATGGTGGACTGGAAAGTAATTACTGCTGAGAAAGGGGATGTATTTGCCAAAGCCGAAGTACGGCTGCTGGAAATGTACGAATCAGTGAAAATCATAGAGCAGTGTCTGGATAAGATGGAGAAGCTACCCGAAGGAAATATCCTGAATAAAGTGTGGGAGATGCCAGAGGGAGAAGGGTTCGGTCATGCCGAAGCACCGCGTGGGGAGGTATTCCACTACGTGCGGACAGATGGAACAAATACCCCGGTTCGGCACAAGATCAGGGCTCCCAGCTATGTGAATATAGCAACCTTTAAGAAATCCTGCGTGGGGCAAACAATCTCTGATGCAGCTATCTCACTGGCTGCCGTGGATCCGTGCTACTGCTGTACCGAGCGCATGGCAGTGGCTTATGATGCAGGCTCACGTGAGAAAATTCTGGATGGTGAGCAGCTTATCAAGCTATCGCGGGCCAAAACTAAAGAACTAAAGAAACAGCTCATATGATGAACGATATAAGCATACTGATTTGGCTTCCCATTGTCGCCGGGCTGGTTTTATTCCTGATCCCGGGCCGAATTGCCAATGGCATTATTTCGCTGGTCATAACCGCGATTTTTACCTGGTTTGCAGTGGAGTTATTTGGTGCTTCCGACAGGCTGACCCCTCTTTTTAGCGGATTTGGCAATTCAGAACTGATGACTTCCATTGCTGATTCACTGGCGAAATTCAGCCAGTTAAGCATTAATCCGCTCAGCCGTCTTATTATCCTCTTCCTGGCTGTGCTGGCACCGCTTATCAATCTTTACTCCATCTACACAGAGAAAAACAAAGCTTTTCCTTCTAACTTTTACGCCTGGTTCCTGATTACTCTGGGAGCTTCTGCCGGTACCGTTTTGGCAGATAATTTATTGCTATTCCTGTTCTTCTGGGGCGTGCTGGGATATACCTTGTTTATGCTTATTTCGCAGCACGATGAGGATAGCTCAGATGCTGCCAAGAAAACCCTGATCATGGTAGGCTCATCCGATGCCATTATGATTATCGGTATAGGATTGATATGGAATATTGCCGGTACTCTTAACATAAGCGAATTATCGCTGGAAACCAACAGCGGAGCCGCAGTTACGGCTTTCATCCTACTGGCTGTGGGAGCTTTTACCAAAGCCGGCGCTTTTCCTTTCCATACCTGGATTATAAATTTTAGCAAAAAAGCGCATGGGATCAGCTCTGCTTTTATGCCTGCCTCATTTGATAAATTGATAGGAATTTACTTCCTGGTCTTGCTTTGCAGCAGAATATTCATCCTGGGTGATTGGCTCACTTTTACCCTGCTACTGATTGGTGTAATGACTATAATATTTGCAGTAATGATGGCTCTTGTTCAGCATAATTATAAAAAGCTGCTTGGTTATCACGCGGTATCGCAGGTAGGCTATATGGTAGTGGGCATAGCACTTGGATCGCCACTGGGAATAGCCGCAGGCCTTTTCCATATGTTTAATAATGCTGTTTATAAGAGTGGTTTGTTTCTTACAGCCACAAGTGTGGAAAGAAAAACGGGCACCGCGGAGCTGGAAAAAACCGGAGGACTGGCCCGGGCGATGCCTGTTACTTTTGCCACAGCATTGATATTTGCACTTTCTATTTCCGGTATTCCTCCATTAAATGGCTTTGCCTCCAAATGGATGATTTACCAGGGAATAATCGATTTGGGAAATCAGGGAGGTATCGCCAGTCAACTATGGATAGTGTGGCTGGCCCTGGCAGTTTTTGGCTCAGCTCTTACACTGGCGAGCTTTATAAAATTTATTGCGGGTATTTTCCTTGGAAGCAGAAAGCAGATTTACGAGCATGTGAAAGAAGTAAAGGTGGTGCAGTGGATACCGATGGCCATACTGGCCGTTATCTGCATATGGTTTGGTGCTTTTGCAACTAAGTATATTGTCAGAGAACTTTTCATGCCTGTTACAGGCGAATTCAGCTTCACAGGCACCTGGGACTCATCTCTGCTTGCCTGGCTGGTGCTTGCCTCGGTCGTTATTGGTGTACTCATCTACTGGCTGGGAAGCTTCAAAAAAATGCGAAGAGCCGATTCCTTTATAGGTGGTGAAAAGGTTGAGGAACAACATGATTACCCTGTAACCGGATTTTATACCACCCTTACCACAGCACCGGTTTTGTCAACAATATACAGCTGGGCTGAAAAGAAATATTTTGATTTATACTATCTCTTCAAATGGTTAGTACTGGGGCTGAATAAAGTATTCAGCTTTTTCCACACAGGTGTGCTCAACCGGTATGCCTTCTGGATCTATGGAGGGTTCGTAATTCTGTTAGTACTCATGTTATTGTAGAAAAACCAAGATATGGAAACATTGCTTTCAATATTAATCGGATTTATGATCATCGGGGCTCTTTATGCCCTGCATGCCCGCGATCTGCTATCGGCACTTATAGCTCAGGGTATAGTAGGTTACAGCCTGGTGATCTGCTTCCTGTTCCTGCGTGCACCGGATCTGGCCATAGTCCAGATAGTAATCGAAACCATCACACTGGTGATAATGGTGGCAGTAGTGCTTAATTCCAGCAGGCAGGAAATCAAAGACTCCTGGAATGCAAATAAAGTGCTCAATATAATAAGCTCACTGATCATAGTAGGATTGCTGGGCTGGATATTTGCCTCCTTCACAGATTCACTGGATCCATTCGGTACTTCCACCATACGTATGTCGCAGTTCTATATCAATGAAGGAGTCTCGCAAACAGGCAGTGCCAACCTGGTTACAGGAGTGCTTTTTGACTTCAGAGGATACGACACCCTGGGCGAAGCTACCATATTGTTTACAGCAGCATTGGGAGTAGTTACTGTTTTACGTTCAAAAAGCAAAAAAGAGAAAGTATCATGACCGGAATGACGCAAATAGTAAAGAAAGTGGCGCAACTGTTAAGCAGTGTTGTATTTATGTATGGGTTGTATATTATCACCCATGGCCACCTTACTCCCGGTGGCGGGTTTGCCGGTGGTGCTATAATAGCAGGATCCTTTATTCTGTTAATTCTGGCGTTTGGAAGTGAGGTGGTTAAGCTGCATCAGGAGGAGGTGCAATCATCAATAACAGAAAGTCTTGCCCTTTTTGTTGTGGTTCTGCTGGCCCTGGGTGGCTTGTTTTATGGTTCATACGTGTTTTTTAATAATTACCTGCCCAAAGGAGAACTGGGAGAGCTGATGAGCGCCGGATTGATCCCGCTCTACAATATTTTTATAGGTGTGGAAGTGGCGGCAGCATTGCTCACCATTTTCCTGGGCCTGGTAATCTATAAAGAGGAGGTAGCATCATGACCGTGTATGTAATGTGTTTTATACTGTTTCTGGTAGGATTGTATGGTGTACTCACACGCCGTAACCTGATAAAAATTGTGATTGGATTTTCGGTGATGGAATTCAGCTGCTTCCTGTTTTTGGCCATGATCGGATATATCGATAACGGCATAGCACCCATTATAAAAAACGGTGAGGTTGCACCTGTTTATGTGGACCCGCTGCCACAGGCTATGGTTCTTACAGCTATTGTTATCGGCATTGCTACCACAGCTTTATTGCTTGCTATCGCCATCAGGATTTATAAAAGATACGGAACTTTTGATATACAAAAAGTCAATGAACTAAAAGGTTAATTATGGAACTGATACCCGTTTTATATGTCGCTTTACCACTGTTGGGAGCTTTTCTGATTCCTGTATTGGGATATTTCATTAAGGGGTTTCAGAAAACAATAACCGTTTTAATTACTCTTTTCCTGGTGTTTTATAACCTTTGGTTTTTTATTGAAGGAGCAGGGCTGCCTGTGGTAACTAAGATAGGCGGCTGGGAGGCGGTAAACCAGGTGCCGGTAGCCATCTATCTGGTTTATGATGGCCTTAGTGCATTTATCCTTCTGGTGGTAAACCTTATCGCTTTTCTTACCAGTTTGTATGCCATAGGATACATCAAAAAGTTTACTGGCAGCAATAATTTCTACGCGCTGCTGTGCCTGATGATAGCAGGAATGAATGGTGTGGTGCTGTCAGGCGACATTTTTAATATCTATGTTTTCCTTGAAATTGCTGTAATTGCTTCCTATGCACTTGTGGCTTTTGGTACGGAAAAGCGTGAGCTGGAAGCTTCATTTAAATACCAGGTACTGGGAGGAATAGCTTCATTGCTCATCCTGCTGGCAGTTGGATTGCTATACTGGCAAACCGGCACCCTAAACCTGGCTGATATTTCAACTTTATTGAAAGGGCAGACCGGTTCCACAGCTTTGATCTTTACTGAGCTGCTGTTGATAACTGGTTTCGGACTAAAAGCCGCTATGATACCATTCCATGCCTGGCTGCCCGATGCACATTCCTCAGCCCCTTCGCCAATTTCGGCTATGTTATCGGGTGTGCTTATTAAAGCCGTGGGTGTTTATGCCCTCATTCGTTTGTTCTTTAATATTTTCACCATTACCTACGAGATCAGCCTGGTGATAACAGTGTTGGGCGCATTATCCATGGTTATTGGCGTATTCCTGGCTATCGGGCAGTGGGACCTGAAACGGCTGCTGGCATATCACAGCATCAGCCAGATGGGTTATGTGGTGATAGGTATAGGAATGGGAATGATAATATTGCAGAATAACGGAGATAGAACAATTGCTGCTCTTGCCATTGCAGGAGGTTTGTTTCACTTGATCAACCATGCTTTGTTTAAAGGACTTTTGTTTCTTGATGCAGGTGCACTGGAATACCTCACAGGCACAAGAAACCTCCGTGAGTTGGGCGGGCTCTCAGGGAAGATGCCCGTGACATCTGCCACCTCCCTTGGAGCTTCCATGGCTATTTCCGGGGTCCCGCCCTTCAATGGCTTCTTCAGCAAACTGTTGATAATAATTGCAGCTGTAAGAGGCGAATTCTACCTGCTTGCCGCCCTGGCGGTGTTCGTGAACTTCGTTACACTGGGTTCTTTTATGAAGTTCATGAGATATGCCTTTCATAATAAAGAAAAACCGGCACTGAAGCTTCTGACTGATAAATTGCCTTTTAGCATGAAGTTCTCCATGATAACCATGTTGATCCTATGCCTTTTAATGAGCATACTGGTATTTCCTGATTTCAGGAATGTATTGCTTACGCCGGCAGTGGATGTGCTGATAGGTATGAGTGACTATGCAACGCAAATAACAGGATTATAGGCTAATCCTGAAAAAAAATATAAAGACATGAAGCGAATTGTAGCTTTTATAGTATTATTGATCTTCTGGCTGTTGATCACTTTTAACCTGAGCTGGCCCAATATCATTACCGGTGCTGTGGCTGCTTTGGTTGCGGTTTTGTTATTCGGGCGCTACTTCGTGAGCAGTACAGCCAAGCTCATCCAGCCACAGAGATACTTCTGGCTAATAGTTTACCTGTTTATTTTTATCTGGGA
>JBEPXQ010000100.1:0-6361 GCA_041641835.1 Bacteroidales bacterium | reverse complement strand
TTACCAGAATCTCGCCTTCTTCTCCCTTTGGCAGCGGGTTGCCCTTTTCATCACCAATTCTGATGGAAATATTGGGGCTGGGACGTCCAAGAGCATTCAACTTTTTATGAGAATCATGAAATTCGATAAAAATATTTGCTGCAGCTTCAGTTAAACCATAATGCATGCAAATCCTTGTTTCCGGAAGAAGATCACTGATTTGCTTCTTATCTGCCAGATTCATCGGTGAAGAGCCAAATTCGATATACTTCAATTGGTTTTTGAATTCACCAAACTTATCACCGGTTAGTTTCCTTATTACACCATAGCCGGCAGGAACCATGCACATGCCAGAGGCTTTCCACTTTGTAAAGCCTTCAAAAATAAGATCAGGACGCATAAAGCCATCGACCATAACGACAGAAGCTCCCAGCATCATATTCGTGCGCAAACGGCGTAAACCAAAGGCATGAAACAGCGGAAGCGGGATGATCTCCCTGTCGTTAGCGGTATTGCCGATAAATTCATTGGTATTTACTGCACCTGCGGTGATATTCAGGTGTGATAACTCAACACCTTTAGGATTTCCCGTTGTTCCGGTAGTAAATAAAAGATCCGCCGTGTCATGCTCCTCCACCTCCACAATAAATCCCGAATAGTCTTCGGGCAGATAGTTTTCAAGCAAGGAAAAGCTGAACTTCTCCGAATCATATTGTGGCAGCACATCCTGACGCGGATACCAGAACACCGAAGGCTGCGCCTGTTGATAGATGTATTCCAGATTCTTCAGGCTAAGCTTCATATTCACCGGCTGAGCCACAGCCCCGGCTGCATGAGCCCCAAAATACATCAGAGCAAAATCCACCGATTTCACAGCCCCAAACATCACCCGGTCACCTTTTCGCACACCCTGTTCTTTCAGATAACAAGCTGTGGCAATAACTCTTTTTGCAAGCCAGTCATAGCTGTACTCCTCGCCTGCGGCTATTATGGCAGTTTTCTGTGGCTGCTTTAATGCATTATTGATAAGTTCCCGTACGATGATCATATCATATCTCTTTTATTCCTTTTTCTTTCAGAAGCTTCTTAATATCGCTCACCGACTGAATATTGAGGATCTCTTCCGGGCCTATTTCCACCTGGAATTCCTCCTCCACAGCACCGATCACGTTCACGTGTCCCATTGAATCCCATTCATCCATGGTACCAGGGCCGTCTTCATCACTGATTTCAGCATCTTCAGCTAAAAAAAGTGTTTCCTTTATAATATCTTCCAGCTTATTCATCTTCATTTCTTTTGTATCATTTTCTCCGGGATAATCCTGCTTCCAACAGCAGTAAATCCTGACCTGACATCTTTGGTTACCACTGCACCAATGCTTATGGTAACCTTGTTATCAATGATAAGTTTATTCAGGATAGTGGAATTCGGACCTATCCACACATCATCCCCTATAGTTACAGAGCCTGAAACCATAGCACCGCCGGCTATTATGCAACGCTCGCCGGTTTGCACATTATGGGATATATGAGTTTCCTTCGAGATTTTTGTATTCCGTCCTATAACGGTGTTTCCAAGTGATCCACGATCGATAGTAGCATTGCAGGATATTTCCACCTGATCTTTGATTACCACCCCACCCAGGTGTGGAAATCTTTCCCAGTCACCGTCATGGTTTTTCTGATACCCATAGCCGTCAGCACCAATGATGACACCGGCTTCCACCACCACATCATTTCCTATCTCCACATTATCATAAATGTAAACATGCCCGTGAATTACTGTACCTTCTCCTATCCTGGATTTGCCCACGTAAGTAAAAGGACCGATATATGCTTTATCATGGATTTCAGCTTCAGGATGAATAACTGCGGTAGGATGAATTCCATATTCACGTTCCTGTTTTTTCAGGCCGTTCACCACTTCCATGAACGTTTTGCGCGGATCATCTGTTTTTATCAGGGTTTTTCCGGCAGCGATCTCATGGCTGACCGAATCTGAGCAAATAACAACAGAGGCGCCTGTATTTCTGATCAGTTCTTCCTGGTTCTCCTTCTTCGGGCTGCACCAGGTAAGGGCGCCTTCCGATGCATCATCCAAACCTTCGATCCGGCTGAATCGCTGACCAGCATCCCCGTCGATGATAAAGCCACCACGGATGAAGTTGGTTATTTCCTCAACCCTATATTTATTATTGCTTTTGCTCATTATTCCTTTTTGCTGATTCATTCCTGACGAACATAAACAATCCACCGAGTAAAATAATAATCAGGATTCCTGAACTAACCGCGGCTATAGTTCTGCCGGTATAGTATGCATCCGGTTCAAAACTGAATTCAATTTTATGTTGTCCCTGTGGGATAACCAGTCCACGAAGTATGTAATTCACACGGAAATGCTCCGCTTCCTTTCCATCTATTGTTACTTTCCATCCTTCGGGATAATATATTTCTGAAAATACTGCCAGTTGTTCTTTGCTAACATCTGCCTGATAAACCAGGTAATTTGGTTGGTAGGTTTCAAGTTGGATGGAAGAAGCTGTATCAGGAGAAAGGTTTTTACCCTTCACATAATCAGCATGGCTTTGCTCAACAACTGCAGTGCGGGCGGGATTAATATCGTTTAGTGCAAGGATGGCCGAATCAGGGCTCTCCACTATTTTATATTCTGAAACGAACCAGGCATGTCCCAATGCTCCGGGATTCCGCATAGCCTGAGGCTGATTGTTTTGTCCTCTGCCAATAAAGTATTTTGTATTGAGCATATTCAGTACCTGCATATTTCCCTTTGCCAGGTGATAGTCGATCATGTCCTGATAGCGTTGCAGCTTGGCACCATGATAACCTCCAATGGATTTATGGAAGTAGGAAGTGCGGCTTTCCCGAAAAGGATCCTGCAGCTGGTTAAACACCCTGAAGTTAGGATCAGTATCTGCCTTAATCTGCTGGTCAACTCTTGAAGGAATATATGGATTTTCCGCCTTGCGCTTGCTCACGAAATTATCTTCATCAAGGTATCGCCTGTCAACTGCCCACAGATCAATTAATGTAAGTAGTATTAATGCGCCAAGGGCATATTGCTTTTTGATCTTATCTTTAAGCCACAGCCAGATAGCACCGGCACCCAGTAAAATAAAGAGGAGCGAGCGGAATGTATCGCGGCGCATGATCCTTATCCTGTCTTCACGGATAGCATCCATAAGCCACTGTGGTATTCGTCCTGATTCAATATACTGATGATCGCTTTGCCCGACAAAAGAAAACATTGTAGGCCCAAACGCAAGGATAAGCAACAGTAAAGCTCCTAATACTATAACTGTGTTTTTAAGTATCTTAAACACTTTGTCCTTATCTACTTCACCCCTGTAAATTCGCCTCAGGGCCAGAACTGCCATAAGCGGCATGGTAAACTCCGGTATTACCAGGATCATGGAAACGGCCCTGAATTTATTATAACCGGGGAAGTTATGGATAAATATCTGTGAAAACCATTCCATATTTTTCCCCCAGGAAAGGAAAATGGCCAGCAGCGTAATTACTAATATCCACCAGCGATATCTGTTCTCAACAATAAAAAATCCGAAGATAAACAGGAAAAAAATGATAGCGCCAACGTACACAGGACCTGAAGTAAATGGCTGCTTACCCCAGTAGGTTGGCACCCCTTTGATAAAGTCCTTTGCATTTTTGCGGGGCACTCCTCTTTCAACCAGTGTTTCATATGTAGCCGAATTTTCCGACAGCTCTTTTTGCGAACCTCCGCCCATAAAGTCAGGGATGAGCAGTGTAAGCGTTTCATCTTTCCCGTAGCTCCAGGCCATGATATAGCCAGGGTCAAGCCCTGCAGACTGGTTTTCTTTGTCCATGGTGAGCACAGGTTTTCCTCTTGTACTATGTTGCCCGGCTTCATAGGCCATCCAGAAATTGACCATGTTAACACCAATGGCAATGATTAGCGCGGCAAGCATAAGTCCTCCTGCTTTAAGCAGTTGAGGCACCTGATTATTTTTCACATGATAAATCAGCTCTGATATTCCATAGGCCAGCAATACCAGGAACAGGTAATAAGTGATCTGAAGATGATTGGCCTTGAGTTCAAGTGCTGTAAATAAAACGGTTAATATGAACCCAGTAACATATTTTTTCTGAAAAAGCAGATAAACACCGGCGAACAGAGGTGGCATTAAACCAATGGCAAGTGCCTTGGTGTTATGGCCAGCCTCAATAATTATGATGAAGTAGGAGGACAGGGCAAAGGCAAGTGCCCCAAATATTGCAATCCAGATATTTCGCTGCATTGCCATCATCAGGATAAAGAAACCTATAAAATACAGGAAGATAAGGTTTGCCGGGTGAGGCAGACTAAGTGTAAGCACTTTCAAAAGTGGCCCTGCAATATTGTTTTTACCCTTTACGGATATCTGGTAGGCGGGCATTCCGCCAAACATAGAATTGGTCCACAGTGGCTCTTTATCAGTCTTCTCCCGATAGTCCACAATTTCTTTTGACATTCCCTGGAAGTTCTGCACATCCTGCTGAAAGAGTTTCTTTCCCTGAATAACAGGATACACAAATCCAATGGCCAATACTACAAATGCAACTATGGCTATCCAGTAAGTTGCGTAATTTTTAAGGTGAGAGTTCTTATTCATAGGTTTGCTTTTTTACTCATCATCTACTTCTTCAAAATCAACATAATCACCCAATTTATCATCATTGCTACCTTTTTTAGCTGAGTGCGGACCGGATTTAACATTCACCTCTCCTTCCTTTCTCTTTTGTCTGTCCTTGTATTCAGGTTCAGCACCAGGGTTTCGCTGAAAAAAATCCTTCTGCGCCTTTTTAACATATCGCTTTACCAGCCAGGGTAGTATGTACCGCCCCAGCAGGCGAAAAAAGACATACAGTAATATTATGATGATTAGAAATTTCATTATATGCAATCAAATTAAATCCAAGCAAAAATAACAAATTAAAAAATACCGGGAAATGATCATTTCAATGGATTTTGTGATAACAAAAAAGGCTGACGAACGCCAGCCTTTTTCTATTCTTTATGCATAGAAATGCATAGAAACTATTAACCCCAAAACCATTTATCTTTTATGCCGTGGCTCGTCGGACACGGTAAGTCTCTTCCTGCCTTTAGCCCTTCTTCTGGCTAATACTTTTCGTCCGTTCGCAGTTTTCATGCGTTCACGAAATCCGTGCTTGTTCTTTCTCTTTCTCTTAGAAGGTTGAAATGTTCTTTTCATTGTTCCAGCTTTTTCCGTTATCAGTTAGTAGCGCGCTACCAATGCTTGTCCTTTTAAAGGTTTGCAAAGATAAATGAATTTCCAGATTCTGCAAAGCATTTTATAAAAGTTTTTTTGAATTGCTCACAAGAAAAGCGGGAATCCTTTTCTGTTAAAGGATTCCCGCATCCAGAAATTTTTATGCTTTATTTCTTGGGAGCATTTTTGAGTGTATCCACCAGAAATTCCCAGAATTTCTGAGTGGTTTCGATATTAATTTTTTCATCGGGTGAGTGAGGGAAGCGAATCGTGGGTCCAAAGGAAATCGCATCCAGATTCGGATAAGCATCCTTTATGATACCACACTCCAGACCGGCATGAATGACCTTCACTTCCGGCACCTTGTTGAAGCGATCGTTATACACGTTTTTCATAGCTGCCAGAATCGGAGATTTCACATCAGGTTTCCAGCCCGGGTATGTTCCCTTGTGCTCTACATCAGCACCGGCCAGCTCAAATACACTACGGATCATATTACCGAGGTCTTCTTTGCGGCTGTCAACAGAGCTGCGCTGCAAGGTAGTGATCTGCACCTTGCCATCCTTAATGGTACCAATACCCATGCTGGTAGAAGTTTCTACCACATCAGGCATTTCAGCTATGTATGACATAACGCCATTGGGGCATCCGTAAATGCCCTTGAGTACTGCATCCTGCTTTGCCTTCTCCATAATTTTTGAAGGTGCATCAGTATTTTCTGCGAAAATCTCAAGGTCAGGCTCCACGCTGCTAAGCTCTGCTCTTACAATATCCTGAAAACCCTTTACAAAACCCTCAAATTCCTTAGCCTTTGCACCAGGAACCACAACAACCGCATCTCCTTCGCGCGGTATAGCATTACGGATGTTCCCGGCTTCCATAGAAGCAACACGCAGATCAAATTTATGTGCCTGCCACATCAAACGGTTGAGAATTTTTATGGCATTGCCGCGTCCCAGATGGATATCCAGACCAGAATGACCGCCTTTAAGACCTTTTACGTGGATCTTATATGCAGTCATTTCACCGGGCACATCCTCCTGGTCATAATCAAAATATGCAATGGTATCCATACCTCCGGCACATCCAATGTAGAGCTCGCCTTCGTC
>JBEPXQ010000099.1:0-6392 GCA_041641835.1 Bacteroidales bacterium | reverse complement strand
GGCCTTTGCAGTGATCCGGCAGGCATGACGCATCGTGTCTATCTCCGGCTTGTCCTTTATAAGCCTCAGCTCGGTCATCAAAGGTGCCAGGCGATGAAACTGATGAAACGGATATTTTTTCACAAGATTTTTCCCTTCTCTCACTTCCTTAGATTCCGGGATTTCAGGAGCCCCCCAATGCTCGTTGCGGTTCAGGTAAATATTGGAGCTAAGTGTTGATACCTGATTCATTACTCCCTCAAAGGAGTCTGTCCACATCACATTTTTTATACCGGAGATTTCCCGGGCTTCATCCTGGGTGTATTTATGGCCTTCCCAGGTGGCAATGCGCTCGTTTGTTTTCCGTATGAAAAGCACCTCACGGTACTGCTCCAGAGGGCAATCCGGGAAAAACAGCAATACAGTTTCTTCCTGGTCTATTCCTGTGAGGTAAAACAGATCGGAATTCTGGCGAAAAGGGTAATGCTGGTCGCCGTTGCGTGGCATCATATCAGCGGAGAACATAACGGCCAGTGCATCATGCTTCATCAGTGGTTTTAACCGTTTTCTGTTATTGCTGAAAAATTTCTTGTCAAGATAATTGTAAGACATAATCGCTTTGATTTTTTGTCAAAATAAATAAAAATTCCTTTCCAATGCCTGATCAAAATGTTTTTGAAGTACGCTGAACCATGAATTCATCATGAAAATCAGATTACCCATTTAGCTATTTGCTATTTAGAGCTAATACAAATTTAAAATATCATTGTTTTTTAGCCCGCTGAATCCTATTTTTGTTAGCTAATACAAAAAAGCAAACCACATAATATGAATTCACAGCTTCTTTCCTCACTTGGCAGAAAACTTGCCATTGCCCTTGCCGGGCTGTTTCTGATGGTTTTTCTTGTTGTTCATCTTTATATCAACCTATTGATGACAAAAAATGATGGCGGGGAAAGCTTCAGGGCAGCAGCTGATTTTATGGGGCATAACCCGTTTGTGCAGGCCTTTGAAATAGTCCTTTTTGGTGGCTTTATTCTGCACATCATAATCGGTATCATTCTCTGGATCCGCAATACCATAGCCCGCGGAAGGGGTTACAAGGTGTGGAACAAGTCTGAAACGTCTTTTTTCTCGAAGTATATGTTTCACACTGGTATGATTGTACTGGCATTCCTGGTATTTCATCTCACCAACTTCTATTTTGTAAAAGAGGGTTTGGCTTCACCACCGGATGGAATGGCCAAAGATGACTTCTACAATATGGCCATAGTTTTATTCCAGCGGCCGCTGTTTTCCATTATCTATCTGGTATCATTCCTGTTTCTGGGGTTCCACCTTAATCATGCTTTTCAGTCGGCCTTTCAAACACTGGGCTGGCATCACAGCAAATACGCATCCTATGTGCGCGGATTTGGGACATTATATGCTATAGTGATAAGCTTAGGATTTGCCTATATCCCGGTTTACTTCCTGTTTATCTATTAATTAACCCGATGTTCATTGTCAAAGCGAAGAATTATGACGCAAATAAAAAGTAAAGTTCCGGAAGGAAATATCACAGAAAAATGGACCAATTATAAAGGTAGCGCAAAACTTGTAGCGCCTAACAACAGGCCTAAGATGGAAGTGATCGTGGTAGGAACAGGGCTTGCAGGTGCATCGGCTGCTGCCAGTCTTGGTGAACAGGGCTATAAGGTGAAGGTTTTCTGCTATCAGGATTCCCCCCGGCGGGCACATAGTATAGCTGCTCAGGGTGGAATTAATGCAGCCAAGAATTACCAGAATGATGGCGACAGTGTTTTCCGGCTGTTTTATGATACCATCAAGGGTGGTGATTACCGCTCAAGAGAATCCAATGTGTATCGTCTTGCTGAAGTTAGCAATGCGATTATAGACCAATGCGTTGCACAGGGAGTGCCTTTTGCCCGTGAATACGGAGGGTTGCTGGACAACCGCTCTTTTGGGGGTGCGCAGGTATCCCGTACATTTTATGCCCGTGGGCAAACCGGTCAGCAATTGCTACTGGGTGCCTATGGAGCCCTGGCAAGGCAGGTGGCCAAAGGAACAGTAAAGCTTTACTCACGACGGGATATGCAGGATGTCGTTATCCATCAAGGCAAAGCCCGCGGCATTATTGTCCGTAATCTTGTAACTGGCGAAATAGAGCGATACTTCGGCCATGCTGTTGTGTTGGCCACAGGAGGCTACGGCAATGTTTACTACCTGTCAACAAACGCCATGGGGTCAAATGTATCACCAGCCTGGCAAGCCTATAAAAAAGGAGCCTGGTTCTCCAACCCGTCTTTCGCACAGATACATCCTACCTGCATACCAGTTCATGGTGAATTCCAGAGCAAGTTGACCCTGATGAGTGAAAGCCTCCGTAATGACGGGCGTATCTGGGTTCCCAGCAAGAAGGAAGACGCGGAAAAACTTCAGAATAATAAGATTAAACCCACAGACATTCCTGAAGAAGACCGCGACTATTACCTGGAGCGGCGCTATCCGGCATTTGGTAACCTGGTGCCGCGTGATGTGGCTTCAAGAGCCGCCAAGGAGCGTTGCGACGCGGGATTTGGTGTAAATGAAACAGGGAAAGCTGTTTATCTCGATTTCAAAGATGCCATTAAAAAGAAGGGACGTGATGCTATAGCTGCCAAATACGGCAACCTTTTTGACATGTATAAGCTCATCGTGGACGATGATCCTTATGAAACTCCTATGATGATCTATCCTGCTATTCACTACACCATGGGAGGGCTCTGGGTTGATTACGAACTGATGACCAATATCCCGGGGCTTTACGCCATCGGGGAAGTGAATTTCTCCGACCACGGAGCTAACCGCCTGGGAGCTTCTGCCCTTATGCAGGGGCTGGCCGATGGTTATTTCGTGTTGCCATACACCATTGCCAGTTATCTGGCTGATGAGCTGCACACAAAACCCATTTCCACTTCCGATGAGGCTTTTGAACAAACGGCCAAAGAGGTGCAGGACAGGATTGATAAACTGTTGAGCATAAAGGGAAAGTATTCTGTGGATCATTTCCATAAAAGGCTTGGAAAAATAATGTGGGATCATGTTGGAATGGCGCGAAATGCTGAAGGACTCCGAAAAGGAATTGAAGAAATAAAAGCAGTGCGCGAGGAATTCTGGAAAGATGTGAATGTACCCGGTGAATTAAACAGCTTCAACTGGGAGATTCAAAAAGCCAATAACCTGGCAGATTATTTCGAGCTGGCGGAGCTGATGGCACGTGATGCTCTTATGCGAAATGAATCTTGCGGGGGGCATTTCCGCGAAGAATCGCAAACCGAAGAGGGTGAGGCTTTGAGAAAAGATGAGGAGTACGCCTTTGTTTCCTGCTGGAAATACAACGGGTATGGCGTGGAGCCTGAGATGATCAAAGAGGATCTGCATTTTGAAGCAGTTGAGTTAAAACAAAGAAGCTATAAGTAGGACTTTAAAATTATGCCTTATGGATTTCAAACTGAAAGTATGGCGACAAAAAGATAGAAGGGCAAAAGGAAAATTTGTAACCTATAAAGTTGCAGGTGTTTCGCCCGACAGTTCATTTTTTGAAATGCTTGATGTCCTAAACCAGGATATCATAAACGACGGCGGCGATCCTGTGGCATTTGACCATGATTGTCGTGAAGGTATTTGCGGAACATGCAGCCTTTACATTAACGGGCGTCCGCACGGGCCGCTAAAGGCTGTAACCAGTTGCCAGGTGCATATGCGTTATTTTAAAGACGGGCAGACCATAGTGGTGGAGCCCTGGCGAGCGAAGACTTTCCCAATTGTAAAAGACCTCATTGTTGACCGGTCTGCTTTCGACCGGATCATCGAAGCAGGTGGCTTTATCAGTGTTAACACCGGGGCACCTCAGGATGCCAATGCGCTGCCGGTGCCTAAGGAAAATGCCGAGGAATCTTTTGATGCTGCTGCATGTATTGGTTGCGGGGCATGCGTGGCTGCGTGCAAAAATGCTTCTGCCATGCTATTTGTTGGTGCCAAAATCACTCAGCTGGCTAAACTGCCTCAGGGCCGTGTGGAAGCCAAAGAACGTGCCCGCAGCATGGTTAAGAAAATGGATGAACTCGGATTTGGAAATTGCTCAAATATGTATGCATGCGAGGCCGAATGTCCGAAAGAAATATCCCGGTCAGTGATTGCTACCATGAACAGGGAGTATTTTTCTGCTAAAATAACCGAAAAAAGAAACTGATACTGTGTCATTATGAGCTTGCCCGGTAATGAACGGGTACAGGACGGTAAATCAAAAATTTGACCTATGAAAAAAGTATGGTGGATGCTGTTGGTTTTAATATCGGCAGTGTGGGGCTGTGAGGAAGATAATGATCCGGATCCGCAGCTAAGTAAAGTATTTATCGAAACTATCGAAATCCCCAATATTCCTTTTCTTAATGAAAATGGCAATGACTGGGATACGCCCTTTGACCCCAAGCCGGATGTGTATTTCGTGGTATCACCTGACCCTGCTGTGAATGCCCCTGATTCCCTAAACTGGATTGATAAATATGGTGCCAACTACAGTGAAGTTACACAGGGTGATCTGCCTTTAACATGGCCGCTGGTCAATCCTTTTGAAGTTACCGACTGGTATCAGCCATTCTACGTAAAGGTTTATGATAAAGACCAGATAGGAGAGAGTGATCTGATGGGAATTGCCGGGCCGTTTATTATTGATGAAATTACTGAGGAGCAGCCGGCGTTTACAGCAAAAGTTTCTGGTGAGCTGAAAGTGAAAATCCACTGGATATATGAGGAGTAAGCCTCATCTCCGCAATACATTCGCATAATATTATCATTACTTTATTAGATGCCGGATTTAACCTGGCACATTATCCAGTTGATTAAGCATATAATCAAGGGGCAAAAATATCTTCTGTCTTATTTCAATCTCTTTTAAATAGATTGATCACTAATATTATTTTTGCAGGTTCAACCAGCATATTATGTTTTCAGTAAATAAACTTTCAGTACACTTCACAGGTGAGTTTTTGTTTGATGAGATTACTTTTCTGATCAATCCAAAAGACAGGATAGGATTAACAGGAAAGAACGGGGCAGGAAAAACCACACTCATGAGGATTATCTCCGGGCAACTGGAGGCCACCAGCGGAGATGTTGTGATTCCAAAAAATAAAACCATAGGATACCTGCCGCAGGAGAAGCTCATAACATCTACCGAAACGATTTTCAACGAAGCAGCTAAAGCTTTCGATGAAGTAATAAAAGTAGAAGAAGAGATGGCGGATATCAACGATGAGCTTACCAATCGATCCGATTATGAGAGCCAGGCCTACCTCCGGCTAATCAACCGGCTGAATGAACTGGCTGACCGTTACCAGATGACTGGTGGAGAGACACGCGAGGCAGAAACTGAAAAGGTGCTACTGGGGCTTGGCTTTAAACCTTCAGATTTCAGCAGGCCCATATCAGAGTTTTCCGGTGGGTGGCAGATGCGCGTGGAGCTGGCAAAGATATTGCTGAAGCGTCCCGACTTGATTTTGCTGGATGAGCCTACCAATCATCTGGATATTGAGTCAATTCAATGGCTCGAAGATTTTCTGATTGAATATCCCGGCGCCATATTGCTGGTTTCGCACGACCGGCGCTTCCTTGATTCTGTAACTAACAGAACACTTGAGATTTCACTGGGCAAGATCTATGACTACCCGGTGTCCTGGTCGGAATATGTAAAACAGCGTGAACTAAGAAGGGAGCAACAGCAAGCCGCTCATGAAAATCAACAAAAAGCAGTTGCCGAAGTGGAACGGTTCGTGGAGCGTTTCCGCTATAAGGCCAGTAAAGCCAAGCAGGTGCAATCAAGGGTGAAGATGCTGGAAAGGATGGAAACTGTTAAAGTGGATGATAAAGATGAAGCTGCTGTCCATTTTCGGTTTCCCCCAGCTCCAAGATCTGGGAAAGTAGTGCTGGAAGCTGAAAACCTGAGCAAATCTTACGGAGGCAATACGGTTTTTTCTGATGTTAATTTTGGAGTGCAGAAAGGTGAATTTATTGCCTTCGTAGGCCGTAATGGTGAAGGAAAAACCACCCTGGCTAAAATTATAGCAGAAGGGCTGGATTATACCGGTGAATTCGCTGCCGGACATAATGTAAAGGTCGGATATTTTGCCCAGAACCAGGCGGAAAGACTGGATCCTGAGCTGACAGTTTTTCAAACACTGGAAGAAGTTGCAGGGAAGCAAACTCATGGGAAACTCAGGGGGATTCTTGGCTCTTTCCTGTTTAGCGGTGAGGATGTGGATAAGAAGGTGAGCGTGCTGTCCGGTGGTGAGCGCTCCCGTTTGGCATTGGCAAAACTGCTGCTGGAACCGGTGAATTTATTGGTACTCGATGAGCCGACCAACCATTTAGAC
>JBEPXQ010000098.1:0-6424 GCA_041641835.1 Bacteroidales bacterium | reverse complement strand
CACTGCGCAACAATGGCGAGATCATCAGTGCCGATTCGCGTCAGGTCTATAAAGGTATGGATATTGGTACGGGCAAGGACCTGTCGGAATATATAATTAATGGACACAAGATCCCCTACCACCTTATTGATATCGCCCTGCCTGGCGAAGAATATAATGTGTTTCGCTATCAGCAGGATTTTCTGAATGCCTGGCAGGATATCACTTCCCGCGGGAAACTGCCGGTGCTTTGTGGCGGAACAGGCATGTATATTGAAGCCGTGCTGAAAGGATACCGCCTGCTGGAAGTCCCGGAAAACAAAGAGCTGCGGACTGAACTTCAGGAAAGATCAAAGGAAGAACTACAGGAATTGCTACAAAGTTATACCACTCCCCACAATATCACGGATACTGAGGAGCGTGACCGTTTGATACGGGCCATTGAGATTCAGGATTACTACAGCCGCCACAGCAAAAATGCCAATGACTTCCCAAAGATCAACACGAAGATATTTGGTGTACATTTCGACAGGAAGGTAATCCGCGAACGAATTACTCTGCGGCTTTCGGAGCGGCTGCAAAACGGCATGACAGAGGAAGTGGAAAGCCTGCTGGATCAGGGAGTGAGTCCTGATGCGCTGAAGTTTTACGGGCTGGAGTATCGCTACCTCACGCGATATATCCAGGGTGAAATAAGCTATGACGAAATGTTTGCCGGATTGAACACTGCTATTCATCAATTTGCCAAAAGACAAAGCACCTGGTTTCGCAGGATGGAACGCCGGGGTTTCAATATCCACTGGATAGACGGCAGCTTAACCCTGGATGAAAAAGTGGCTATCATGCAAGCGCATGGTTGATCTCTGGAATAGTAATAAACTTCATAAACTGATCACTGCTTCTTATCCAGCAATTCATATTCCGAATTGTGACTGCGATATTCCGGGACAATGGCTTTCATTTCTTTTACAATGGCATTCTTATCCTCTTGCTCTGCCAGTTTTTTCAGCCTGCCAAGGCTTTCTGATATTTCCCTGTGATCATATTCCTGCACCCGCGCTACCATAATTTGCGGATGATGAGTGGGCAGGGTATTTTCCTTATCGCTCAGTAATTCTTCATATAGCTTTTCCCCTGGACGAAGTCCTGTGTAGGTGATCTGGATATCACGGCCCAGTTCCAGCCCCGATAGCTTTACCATCTTTCGCGCCAGGTCAACGATCTTAACCGACTTACCCATATCAAAAATATAGATCTCACCGCCCTGGCCCATGATACTGGCCTCCAGCACCAACTGGCAGGCTTCAGGGATAGTCATAAAGTAGCGCGTAACATCGGGATGCGTGATAGTTAAAGGCCCGCCGCGGCGGATCTGCTTTTCAAACAGCGGAATAACCGATCCGTTGGAACCAAGCACATTACCAAAGCGGGTAGTTATGAATCGTGTGCTGTTCAGAGCATTCATCGATTGGGTATAGATCTCAGCTATGCGTTTGGAAGCACCCATCACGCTGGTTGGGCGCACGGCCTTATCGGTGGACACCATGATAAACCTTTTGACCTTGTGTTGCAGCGAAATGTCTGCAATGTTTTTGCTGCCAAGGATATTGGTAAGCACAGCCTCCCTGGGATTGCTTTCCAGCATAGGAACGTGCTTGTAAGCTGCCGCGTGATAAACCACTTCTGGTTTATAACGCTGGAAAACCTGCTGCATCAGTTCACGATTCCTGACATCACCCAACACCGATTTAAATGGAATTTGAGCTGCCAGCTCATCCAGCTCAAGCTCAAGATGGTGGAGTGGTGTTTCTGCATTGTCAATCAGGATAAGATGAGAAATACGGAATTTTAAGAGCTGCCGCACGATCTCACTACCTATGGAGCCGGCCGCACCAGTTACAAGTACAGTTCTGTTCTGTAATTCGTCGTCAATCTTCTGCTTGTCAAGACGGATCACTTCACGCCCCAACAGGTCTTCAATATTCACCTTTTTGATCTGCTTAAAGCTAAGCTCACCATTGATCCACTTACTGGCCGGTGGCACCGACAATACTTTCGTATTATATGACAGGCACAGGTCAATGATCTCCTGCTTTTTAGCCGGCTTAATCTTAGGAATGGACAAAATAACGTGAGCAACCTCATTGTTGGCCAGCAGATCAGGTAACTTATCAGGATTGTGAATGGGCACACCCTCTATTTTTTTTCCTGTTTTCTGCGGGTCTTCATCAATCATAGCAAGCACCCGGTATTTGCTGCCCGCGTCCCTGTCCAGGGTACGTTTGGTAATCACTCCATTGTTGCCTGCACCATAAATAATTACGCTGCTCTTCTTGCGCCTGGGATTATCAATCTCCATAAAGGTTATCTTCACCAGCACGCGATATCCGATCATCCCTACCAGGGTAACCAAAAATTCTATGGCAATAATGGATTTTGGATAAAGGAAATATCCGTCATATATCCAGGTCCCCACATCTATGAGCACAAAGGCAGTACTTCCCAGTATCACACTCATGAAAATTCTGACTACATCGCGTGTGCTGGTATATCGTACTATCCCGGAGGAAATACTGAACAGCAGGAAGAAAATGCCCCGTACTGCCATTGCAACAGCTATAAGCAGAAGCAGCGGACGGCTGTTGTCATCTTCAGGAATGGAAAAATCGAACCTCAACATGAAGGCCAGCACCACGCCAAATGCCACTATCAGTAAATCAATTAAAAAAATAATGCCCCGGGGGGTATTTCTCCGGAATAATTTCATGGTTGAACCTCTTTATATCTGTACAAAAATAGTAAAACTGCGCCATACAATTGCACGCTCATCCGGTTTAGGCGCGGATCGCTGCAACAGCTAAACATATGCGCACAAGTGCTTGTTTCTTTTAGGTAAATTAAATGACATTTGCCATGAAGAAAATTATGATTTTATTTCTGATTTCCCTGCCTCTTCTTTTTTCCTGTGACAAGGTTGACGAGGCTCTTACATTTGACATTGAGCATTCTACCACCGTAACGGTGCAGGGAAGCGTCATTCCATTTGACCCTCCCGCCGGTATGCCCACGCCTGATGTTACCACTAATTCGGAACAAAAATTTGAGAATAACAATACCAGCAAGGATAAGGTTAAAGATATCATCCTGAAAGAAGCGGAACTGGAAATCCAGGATCCACCATCCACAACCTTCAGCTTCCTGAAAGAGATTTACGTTTATATCTCAACAAATTCAGTAAACGAGATCAGGGTAGCCTGGAAAACGGATATCCCGAAGGATGTACAGACGATTAACCTGGAAACAACCTCCGAATCGCTGGATGCATATGTAAAAAGCGACGAGTACAGCGTGCGTACAGAGGTTGTAACCCGCGAGGTGATCTCCCAGGATGTGGAAATAGACATGGACCTGATATTCCAGGTAACCGCTGATCCGCTGTAGCAGCATTAAATCAAGGTAAAATTCACTAAGGAGCGGCTGCAGTTCACCTGCTTTAAATTGTTTTTTTACGACATTTGTCAGGCTGCATTTAAACGCAGCTTTTCATGCGTATCATAGAAAAAGGAAAACGAGATAAAAAACAGGAACCTGGATTCTGGTCAGGGCTGCTTCAGCCAGTGCTTCTGGAATTGAAGAAAGGCAGGTCGGTTCCTGAGCTTGCACTGGCCATTACCATGGGAGCGGCCTGGGGAGTGTTTCCGGTAATCGGTACCTCCACCGTGATTTTAATTCTGCTCACCTCGCTACTGAGGCTGAATCATCCCACTGTGCAAGTGTTTAACTACCTGGTGTATCCGCTTCAGGTTCTGTTTCTTATTCCTTTTGTGAGAATAGGATACCTGCTAAGTCCCGGAAAATTTCCGGGGCTTACCATTGAAGCCGTCAGGGATATATTCGATGATTCCTGGCGTGGCGCTATCATGTCGCTGGCAGACATCCTTTTGCACGGGATCCTTGGTTGGTTTGTTGTGATACTCCCGCTTAGCCTTGCTATTTATCACATTTTCAGGCTACTATTAAAAAAGTATAAACATCTGAAAAAAAATGGCATTTAATGCAACCTATTCTGCATGTGCCTTGTCAATTAAAAAAGCAGATTAGAAAAAGTTTCATAAGTCTGTGGCTTTTCTTAATGTACTGGTTTTTTTAGAACATGTAGCACCTCCGCGGAGCATCCCAGGCCTGCGGAGGTTATTTTTTTGTCCTGAAAATCCGTGATTGGTACAGGTTCCACTTATGTAACCTGAATTGAACAGATGTCCGCAGTACTCCAAAACCATAGGTCAGGCTTCTTCCGAAAGAAATGGAAGAGCTGGTTTTATCATAGCGCGTGGGACAGGTAATTTCTGCAACCTCATAGCCCTGCATTAAAACCTGAGCCAGCACCTGGTTATCAAATACAAAATCATCAGAATTCTCTTCAAAGTTTATGTTTTCCAGCACATCCTTTCTAAACGCCCGGTATCCGGTATGGTATTCAGATAACTTCTGATTCATGATCAGATTCTGTATCAGTGTCAGGAATCGGTTGGCAATATACTTGTAAAGCGGCATTCCACCCTTAAGCGCTCCTTTGCCGAGTATGCGTGAACCCGTTACCACAGGATACAAGCCTGAGGATATCATATTTACCATGGGTGGAATAAGCTTAGGGGTGTACTGGTAATCGGGGTGAAGCATAATAATTATGTCTGCACCGAGTTCAAGTGCTTTTCGATAGCAACTCTTCTGATTTGCTCCATACCCCTTGTTGGAATCATGCCTGATGGTATGATGAATTCCCAGTTCCCGCGCCTTCTCAAAGGTGGTATCACTGCTGGCATCATCCACCAGTATCATTTCATCCACGATATCACAGGGGATCTCAGCTACTGTCTTTTCCAGGGTTTCAGCAGCGTTGTATGCCGGTAAAACCACCACTACTTTCTGATTATTGATCATCTCAGCATATGCTCTTAAAGTAACGATACCAAAAGTAGTAAGAATTTATATTCCACAATTAGCCGCGAGCTTTCATCGTTGTTATTTGGTGTTTGCTTAGACAAAAATACGTAAGACACTTATTTACATATGTAAAACTAAAACCGAGTTTTTAAAAATAAATTAATGCTGATTGATTGATTTGTTTTAAATTTGCCTTTTATGCAGAATATCTACATTAAACTGTTTAACATATTTAAGATACGGTGGCTTTTGCTGCCTGGCCTGCTTTTTCTGATGTTAAAGCCGGCTTCTGCTCAGTGGGGAGGATACCATCAGTTCGCTTCCGACTGGGAGTTGAACACGTCATTGGGCATGACATCCTTTTATGGTGATGTTACCGATAAGAAAAATCGCTTTCTCTCGAACACTCCCTTTCACCGGTATTTTTATGAAGACCGCAAACTTGGTTTCGGCTTCACCCTGAGGAAGAATTTCAATGCCTACCTCTCATTCCGGGGGTCCTTTAATTACGGAAAAATCAGAAGCTCCTCTTCAGCTTTCGACCGGTATTTCGATGCCAGGTTTTATGAGTATTACCTGGGTATTGATTTTGACATCAGCACTCTGATCTGGGGTAAATCCAGAAATCAGGACTGGAAGTTATATGCCTTTACCGGCCTCGGATTTACTGATTCCCGCACCTGGCTGTATGATGATAAAACCAACGAGCTGGTTAGCACCAATGGTTTTGGCGGGGAGCGCTGGGACGGGAAGCAGAAAATGGCCACCGAAACAACCTTTCCAATTGGTATCGGCGGGCAGTATAAATTTTCAGATAACTGGTCGGCCACAATTGAAAGTGGTATCCACATTGTAAACACCGACCGCCTGGATGCTTTTAAAAGCTCCGAATCAGGCATTGAAGGCTTCGGCTATGCCTGTATCGGGATATCTTACCATTTTCACATGCCCTGGGAGTTGCGTCTGAGCCGTTATCCAAAGCACAATGGCAAATCCTCTGATGCTTCCATCAAAAAATACAACAAGAGGAAACAGGTGGTGATGGAAACGCGCTCACACAGGAAAGCAAAAAAGTATCGCTATAAAAATCCAAGGCGCAAGAACATTTTCGATCGCATAGCCGATTGGTTCAAGCCCAGTCCTTACAAGCGCCGCCGCAGGTAATCAGTCCTTTTCTGCAAGCTCTTTCAGATACATTGCATTTTCTACCGCGTAAGCATTAAAAGTGTTGTTGAAATAGGCAAACACATCTTTGGTTTTTTTCAGCTTGCTGATCTTTTCATATATTTCCTTAAGCTGGTCTTCAGAATATTTCGAGGCATATATCTTTTTGGGGCCGTGAAATCGTGCGAAGAAAAAATCAGCTGTGTTCTTCATCTCGGTGGCGATTTTCGGCGAATGGGAATACACCAGTGCCGCGTTATGTTCTTTCAAAATATCATAAATCTCATCAGTGAACCAGCTCTCGTGTCGGAATTCAATGGCATAGCGATACTCCGGC
>JBEPXQ010000097.1:0-6469 GCA_041641835.1 Bacteroidales bacterium | reverse complement strand
GGGCACCTAACTCCTGAGGAATTTCGTGATGAATTCAGAAAAATATCAGGCCTTGAGGTGAGTGATCATAAGCTGGATGGGGCCTGGAATGCATTGCTTATTGGTTTTAGAGAAGAACGGATAAGACTAATCGAAAGAATAAAGGAGCATTATAATATATTCCTGCTGAGCAATTCCAATATTATCCACTACAAAAGATACCGGCAGGAGTTTGAAGATGAATTCGGCTACAAAACTTTTGATGAGCTATTCCTCGAAGCTTTTTTCTCTTTTGAGATAGGAATGCGCAAGCCTGATCATGGTATTTACGAATACGTGGCCGATAAACTTGATGTTAAGCGCAGTGAAACGCTTTTTATAGATGATACGGAGGCCAACATTATCGCCGCCAGAGAAACCGGCTTACGCGGGAAATTTCTTGATCTGGCAAACAAGGAAGATTTAATGGACCTCTTCACTGAAGCTGGAAAGCTTAAGGAATCAGGAGAATTCTGATTGCATTTCGCCAAAAATTTCTTCCAGCTGCTGCAGGTTAACTGCTTCAAACAATCTGACACGAAAGGGCTTGAAATTCCTGATCCCTTTGAAGTAATTCCGGTAAAATTTGCGCATTTCAAACACCGCCCGTTCTTCCCCTTTCCGTTCGATGCTCTGCCCAAGTTGTTCGCGGCACACGCTAATGCGCTCACCAATAGAAGGTGAAGCAGGTATAGCTCCTGTCTCCAGATATTTTTTTACTTCAGAAAATATCCAGGGATACCCCATAGCAGCTCTTCCAATCATAATCCCATCCACCTTATATTTATTGAACATTTCTGCAGCCGTTTCAGCAGAGTCAATATCACCATTGCCAATCAGTGGGATTTCAAAGCCGGGGTTTTCAGCAAGTTTTCCAATAAGTTCCCAGTCGGCCCTTCCGCCATACATTTGCGAGCGGGTGCGGCCATGAAGCGTTAGCATGGCAATACCTGCATCCTGCAATCGCATTGCCACCTCATCAATGTTTATGTTGTCTTTATCCCAGCCTAGTCGGGTTTTGGCACTTACCGGTATGTCCACAGCCTTTACCACAGCCCTGGAAATGGCAATCATGCGGTCCACATCTTTTAGCAGGGCCGCTCCCCCACCTTTCGACACCACTTTTTTTACCGGGCATCCGAAGTTGAGATCAATCAATTCCGGGTTCTGCTCCCGGGCCATTCTGGCGGCTTCTGCCATATTCTCCGGATCATGTCCGAATATCTGTATTGCGATGGGCCTTTCTTTTTCGTGAAAGATGTATTTGCTTTTGCTTTTCTGTACATCTCTCACCAGAGCCTCAGAAGCTATGAATTCGGTGAAAACGGTGTCGGCACCATAGCGCCGGCATATCTTTCTGAAGACCGAATCGGTAATCTCTTCCATGGGAGCCAGCATAACCGGCCTGTTTGTTCCTACAATTCCTTTCAAATCCATAGCTTGCAATTTGTTCTTTTTTGATAATTTTGGTGCAAAATTAGTGATTTCGTTATGACCCATGAACCCATCTTCAAAAACATGAATCCATTTGGCAGATTAGTAATGCTAATCGCCATGCTGGCAGCTTCTGTTATTCTCATGTCAGTATTAAGCCAGCTTTTAACACGTGCAATTTACGGATTCAGTGTTACAGATCTTTATCCACTGGCTGAGAATATTGATGATCCGGCGAAATTATCAGCTCTTAAGCTAAGCCAGATCATCAGTCAGACTGCCCTTTTTATTATTCCGCCTTTGCTGTATGTTAAGCTGGTGGAGGAAAAAAGCATAGCAGTACATTTCAGGTTTCAGAATGTACGACAACCCTCCACCTGGTTCTGGGCTTTCATTTCTGTTTTTACCATTACTCCGCTCATCGGATTGCTAATGCAGTGGAATATGAACATGGATCTTCCCGAAAGCATGAGTTCGGTTGAAGAATGGATGAAGCAGTCGGAAGAAGCAGCTAACCTTGTGATAGAGTCATTTCTGCAAACATCCACGTTAAGCGGCCTTTTGTTAAATCTGTTTATGATAGGGATTATTCCTGCAGTTGGGGAAGAACTGCTTTTTCGCGGTGTACTTCAACAATTACTGCATCGAATGATCAGCAAACCTCATTTGTCCATAATTATTACAGCTTTGCTTTTCAGTGCCTTTCACCTGCAATTCTATGGATTCCTGCCCCGGTTTATGCTTGGCCTGGTGCTTGGCTATGCCTTTTATATTACCGGAAGCTTGTGGGTTCCCATGCTTATTCATTTTGTTAACAACAGCTTCTCCGTGATTGCAGCCTACCTTTTTTATAATGACAAAATTGGTCAAAATTATGACGAGATCGGGATGACTTCTCAGATCATTCCAATAGTATTATCTGTAGCATTAACGGCATATGTTTATTTCAGGATGTGGCGCAATGAAAAGCCTCAAAGCATCATCTGACAAGTTAAGTCAATCCTTTACTATTAAAAAAGCCCCTAACATTACTGAAAGGGGCTTTGATCTATTTGAAAAAACAAACTAATCGCGTTCTGTTACACGTTTCCGTGTGTTGTAGTTAATTTTCAATGCATTTGCTTCGCGAAGCTTCTGCTTTACATCGGATACAATTCCCATTTTTGTTTTCTGATCCACCTTTAGTGAAACAGTCATCATTTTCCTCTGAACTTCGTTCAATGCTTCTCGTTCACGAACTATGAACTGCTGCACTTCATCGACCTCGGCATAGGAATCGTTGAGCTGAATCCTGGGTTCCGGTCCAAGTTGCCCCCATCTTGTTTCAGGAGGCGGACCGATATAGATATAGCTGATCAGCTCCTTCTTTTCCAGTTTCTGCACTTCGGTAGCTTCTGGAGGTGTCACCTGCACAAGGAGTGTGGTTTCCCTCATAGTAGTGGCTACCATAAAAAAGAACAGAAGCATGAAAATGATATCAGGCAATGATGAGGTATTAATGGTTTGAGAACCCTGATCCTTTTTCTTTTTAAATCTGGACATATTAGTTCCCTCCGATATTTTTAGGTTCAGCTTCAGAAATCGCCACAGGGATAGCATCCTGAATGGCATCGATTGCGGATTCGTCCTTCAGTGCACCAAAGTCCTTTCCGAAATATTGCTGCGACATTTCATCGCGCAATTCCCTCACAGCAGCAGCCAGTTCATTCTGCACTTGTATATACATATCATAGGAAGTTCCACGGTCGTTCTGCATGGAGATTACTCCTTTTGAAGTCATAACCGTTCCGATTCCTTCTATATACTTCTCCTCAACCTGAGGATATTCAGGGTTATTAGGATGAACTCTGAGAAAATCCTTCGCAGCTTCCCGCAATTCACTGATATCCATTTGTCGTTTATCTGTCTGCTTACCCACGAGCAACCGATCAGCACTATTCACCAGAACCACGAAAACATTTCTCTCCTTAACCGGAGTGTGTTCAATATCATCTGGTAATGGTGGTGGCAGTTTCCTGGTAATACCCCTGGACACATCCATGGTGGTAGTTACCAGAAAGAAGATCAGCAACAGGAAAGCGATGTCTGCCATTGATCCTGCATTAATTTCTGCTGAGCGTTTTCTAGCCATATGAGTTTAATTTTTTAGATTACTTAAAAATTTTGGCAATGCCGGAAAAAATAGTCGCGGCAACAGCGAGACCACCTAAAATGTATGTGGCGATCAACCCGGTACCGATATATTTAGAGGTTTCCGGGCCCACGTCAAACTTATCGTAAACCGGCGCGTCAACTGAGTTTGAAGCCAACAAATATGCGATCCCACCCAGCACGAGAAAGCCGATAATGGCAAATAGCACATTTTTGGCTTTGGCCGGGTTCATGATCAGATAAATGATGGGTATAACCACGGCAAGTATAGCTGCCACGGCTAATAAAACATACGCCCAGTACATATGAAACATGGTAATATCTGTAGCAAGCTCAGGCTCACTTGGTATATCTGCAATAAAAACAAAGTAGATACCCAAAACCACTGATATTCCAATCAACACATACAGGAGTATGCTTAATATTTTGCCTGTTTTATCTTCCATAGGGCAATATAGGTTTTGGTGTTAATTATTGTCTTTGTCTCTTGGCCAGTATGTCGATGAAAGAAATGGTAGCATCTTCCATGTCGTTTACCAGGCTATCTACCTTTGATACGAGGTAGTTATAGAAAATCTGCAGAATGATCGCAACGATCAGACCGAATACGGTTGTAAGCAGTGCCACTTTAATACCACCGGCTACAATCTGAGGTGAGATATCACCTGCTGCCTCGATAGCGTCAAAAGCACCGATCATACCGATTACCGTACCCATAAATCCAAGCATAGGTGCGATAGCAATGAAGAGTGAAATCCATGAGAGGCCTTTTTCCAGGCGCCCCATAACAACACTACCGTATGATGCTACAGATTTTTCAACGGTATCAAGTCCGTCTTCTACTTTATCAAGACCTTCATAGAAAATGCTGGCAACAGGGCCGCGTGTATCTCTCATCAGGTCTTTTGCTGATTCCACACCGCCGTTATCAAGAGCATCTTCCAGTTTGTTAAGCAACTTATCAGTGTTTGTAGTTGCAAAGTTCAGATAAAGAATACGCTCGATCACCAGTGCAAGACCCAAAATGAGTGTTACAAGAACGATACCCATAAACCCGGCACCACCTTCGATGAAGTATCTCTTCAGAATTTGATGACCACCTTCGTCTTGTTTTGGCGTATCTGCCAGATCAGTAGTTGCTTCGTCAGCAGCTGCTGCGGCCGTATCTGCCTCTGTTTCCATAGTATCAACCTGAGCAGTATCGGCTGCTGGTTCTTCTGCTTGTTCAGCATCCTGTGCAAGAGCAAGGTTAGCTGCCCCGAATATGAGCAGGCCTGCTAAAGCAAGAAAAGCAATTAGTTTTTTCATAATAACTTTCTATTGATGATTTTAATTAATGGTTTGGTTTATTCCAAGCGGAGAGAGAGGGATTCGAACCCTCGATACCCTTGTGGGGTATACACACTTTCCAGGCGTGCGCCTTCGACCACTCGGCCACCTCTCCGTTACATTTACCTAACATATGCTAAGAACTATCTGCCTTGTTAAATTTTGCGCTAAATTACAAAAAAAATCCACGTTCAAAGGCTTTCTTCAATTTTTTAACCCTCACTAATCAACAAGCTGGATATGCGTTTGTTGCATGTTGATAACATAAAAAGGGGTGCAAAAATGCAAAATTTCGTCCAAACAACCCTATTTTTTTTGAGGCTCGTTTTGGAAACCTTTTTTTTGAGCATTTATTGCGTTTTATCCTGAAATTTCTCCACGTAGTGGTGTCTGAAACAGGGAACGGAAGGATTCAGGCGGTAAACGGCGTCCCAGCAAATACATCATTTTTGCCAGGGCCGATTCAGTAGTTATATCCCGTCCGCTGATCACTCCAAGCCTGGACAAGGCTAAGCTGGTCTGGTATTTTCCCATCTCAACTTTTCCCTCCAGGCACTGGCTCACATTCACAACCTGGATACCACGATCCCTTGCCCGGCGAATACTGTTGATAAACCAGGGTGAAGTTGGTGCATTGCCGGCGCCAAAAGTTTTTATTACCACTCCTCGTAATCCTTCCGCATCAAGCACCGCATCCACTGTTGCAGGAGTTATTCCGGGATACAGATATAACAATGCTATATTAGTTTCCAGGTTCTTGTGCACCTTCAGCTTTTTAAAATTTGGCCTGGCAATGAATTTATCATTGTACTCGATATTTATTCCTGCTTTTGCCAGTTCAGGATAATTTCCCGAACGAAACGCTTTGAAATTTTCAGCATTGTGTTTATAGGTACGGTTTGCGCGAAACAGCTGGTTCTCGAAATAAATGGCAACTTCAGGAACCCGTGGCGTGTTATCAACGCGTTCGCCGGCAATCAATATAGAGGCTATAAAATTATCTCTGCCGTCAGTGCGCAACATGCCCATGGGCAATTGCGAGCCTGTGAAAATAACGGGTTTGTTGAGGTTTTCCAGCATAAAGCTCAGGGCTGATGCCGTATAAGCCATAGTATCGGAACCGTGCAATACAACAAAACCATCATATTCTTCATATTTCTCCTCGATCACCTCGGCGATTCTAACCCAGTAGGCGGGGTTCATATCACTGGAGTCAATGGGCTGGTCAAACGACCAGGAACTGATGCTGAAGTTATAATCCTCCAGGGCCGGAATTTCTTTGGATATATTGGAAAAATCCACAGGAACCAATGCTCCCGATTCTGAGTCGCGCTGCATGCCGATAGTGCCTCCGGTGTATATTACCAGGATGGACACCTCTTCTTCCATGGGATTAAAATCTGAAGATTTTTCTTGCATTTTCTGTTGTTTTTTCTGCCACCGTTTCTATATCTGTCATCTTGATATCTGCCAGCCTTCTTGCAATCAGCGGAATATATGCGCTTTCATTTCGCTGGCCTCTGAAGGGGTGGGGTGT
>JBEPXQ010000096.1:0-6523 GCA_041641835.1 Bacteroidales bacterium | reverse complement strand
CTTAAAAAAGGTAGTATTAAAATTAAGGACCAGCTAGGTGAACTTCAGTATTTCGACATTAACGGCGGAGTGGTTGAAGTGAGGAAAAACCTGGTGAAAGTCCTGGCGGAATAGGTTGTCAAAAATTATCAATATATAAAAGAGGTGTGCCACTAACAGCACACCTTTTTTTTAACCCCAAATGTTATGGCAATCAGTAATAGAAATATTTTTCAGCAATTGCGTTTAAGGTGCCCGCGGCGCATTCATAAGTAACAGTACAGCGGATTTTAACTTTGCCTTTTGTTTGAGGACCCGGCAGCGGAATGATAGTTGTATTGATAAGTTGCCCGTTAATATGCTGGTAAACTGTATTGATCATGCCCGCTGCAGGGCTCCAGAAAAACTGTCCTCCTGTTATTCCGGCTATGTTCTTAAGGACTGTTGTATCAGGATTTACACCATAACCGATAGTATAAACAGGGACCTGTTCTACCAATGATAGTTGGATCAATGTATCTGGTGTATGTGGAGGTAGATTATTCATTCCGTCAGTAAAACCAACCACTGATGGCAGATAGGTTGCATTACTGCCTGCAAGGGCAAGTACGTCATTCACACCGGCTTCCATAGCTTCATAAAGTGCAGTGGATTTCTTCCCGATAAACGATGTATCATTGAGCCCGGCCAGTAAAAGCTGTTTGTTATCCGTGAGCGGAACTGTGATTTGAACGTTGTCACTGAATTTTATGAGTTCAATCTGGTCATAGGCATTTTTCAAATTGATAAAAGTACTGATGGCGTTTTCCATGGCGGGGATTGATACTGTATCCATATACATACTGCCAGAATAGTCCATGGTAAGCGCGGTAATTATCAGGCTTGGCAGTTGACCGGGGCCTGTGGCTTTCATCAGCGTTGGGGTTCCGTCAGCAGCAATGCTTTCAAATTTGAAATTGCTTGCATCCAGTTCTGGTATTGCTTTTCCATCCTGATCAACTACATTTACAAATACATTTATACCTCCCTTTCCATCAGCCACAATTCTGGGTATGGATGCCTTTATTGAATAGGTGGTAAAATCTTCCGTTACTTCGGGTTCGAAGTCATCCTTTTTGCAGGAGGAGAATGCAAAGGCAAAGATCATGACAAAAAGGAATAAGCGGAGTATATTTCTTTTCATATCGGTTAAAATTATGTTGTGCATAAAGATACGCCAAAACCTTCTGCATGTCAAATGATAGATTTCTGTTAATATCTGTATGCGTTGAGTTTACAATATTTTGGACAATCATGATCACTGATAAAGCAATTACTGATCAGGGGGATTTCTTAAAAAAATCCAAAAAAATCTTTTGATATGATTGATAAATAAGTAAATCACTAAATTTGACAGCGCATTAATCCAATTTTTATGAAAAAAGCATTTACTTTTTTGTTCATTTTTCTTGTAGTATTTGTTTCCGCTCAGAATTATTATATGTCTGATGGGACAGATACAACCTGCAGCGGGTTTTTTTATGATAGTGGTGGACCATCAGGAAATTATGGAACGAATGAAGATATCGTAAAGACATTTTCGTCTGGTGGTAACCAAAGAATGCAGGTAAATTTTAATATGTTTGATCTTGATGATTATGATTATCTCAGGATTTACGACGGCCCTTCAACCTCTTACCCTGTCATAGGCGAATACCGTTTCAGTAATTCCCCCGGTTTGGTTACAGCAAGCGGGAATGCCCTTACTTTTAAATTTCACTCCAATTATTCCACTTATAATGTTGATCCCGGCTGGGCTGCGCAAATAAATTGCAGTGGTAGCATGCTGGCAGTGCATAATATGGGCAACAGGACAGATACAGTGAGCCATGTAGTATTTTATGATCACAATGGTGCTGCATCAAATTATTCGAATTATGAAGACTACACACATATTTTCAGGGCAGCTTCAGCATCCTTTCTGAATTTACAATTCAACCAGTCAGGATTCGGGCTTTCCTCCGGAGATACCTTATGGATATATGATGGTTCTGACGTAAATTCGCCTTTGCTTTCTGTTTTGGTGGCAGGTTCTAAAGCTGAGGAAATTACCACTTCCGGCAAGAGCCTAACCTTCAGGTTTAAATCGGATCACACTTCCGTTTCACGTGGATGGCAAGCTGAGATTATGGAAACAAATATTGCTGTTTCTTCTCAATATTATGATATGAGCTCAGGCGAACGTTTTATCTGTTCCGGGATATTCAGAGATAACGGCGGATCAGGGAATTACACTGCCGGTCAGAATTTGGTTCAAACTTTCACTTCATACAACGGCAGCAGGATCAAATTTGATTTTAATATGTTTGACCTGGATGATTATGACTACCTGAGGATCTATGACGGTCCGTCAACTTCTTATCCGCTAATTGGGGAATACAGATATAGTAATTCGCCCGGAATTGTTGAATCCAGCGGCAAATCGCTTAGCTTTAAGTTTTACTCCAATAACTCTACCTACAATCTTGATCCGGGTTGGCAAGCCCAGGTCAGCTGCACCGGACCTGTATTGCCCGAGATCAATATGTCAAATGCAACTGATACTGTTGAAGAAGTTATGTTTTATGATCATGAGGGTATAAACAGTTATTATTCTGCTTATTCTGAATATGTACATACATTTAAAGCAGATACTTCCCAGTATCTGGTGGTGGACTTTAACCAGCTGGGCTTTGGTCTGGCTGGTGGTGATACATTATGGGTATATGACGGGGCAACAACGAATGCGCCTATGATGGCAATGCTAATTAATGGCTCCCGGGCTGAAAAACGTGTTTCATCGGGGCAATTTCTGACATTCAGATTCAAATCTGATCACAGCGGAGAATCAAATGGCTGGCAGGCCGAAATTAAGGGAACAAATGTTAATTCAGTTACGGATTATTATGATATTAGTGCAGGCGAACGTTTTGTTTGTTCTGGGATTTTCAGAGATAACGGAGGATCCGCGAATTACACTGCCGATCAGAATTTGGTTCAAACTTTCACTTCATACAACGGCAGCAGGATCAAATTTGATTTTAATATGTTTGACCTGGATGATTATGACTACCTGCGTATCTATGATGGTCCTTCAACCTCTTATCCGCTGATAGGGGAATACCGCTTTAGTAATTCCCCGGGCACGGTGATTTCCAGCGGCAAATCATTGACCTTTAAGTTTTATTCCAACAACTCCACCCATAACCTTGATCCCGGCTGGGAAGCTTTGGTTAGTTGTGCCGGGCCGGTTCTTGATGTTATCAACATGGATAACCAGACGGATACTATTGAGCAGGCGATGTTTTATGATCATGAAGGTGCCATGAATCATTATGCTGCTTACACTAACTATACCCATACGCTTATAGCAGATACCTCGCAATTTCTGATGGTGGAGTTCAATCAGAAGGGCTTTGGACTTTCGTCAGGTGATACTTTATGGTGTTATGACGGGCCAGACGTGAATGCTCCGCTCATGAGCGTATATGTAAGTGGATCTGTTGCAGAAACCAGAACTAGCAGTGGAAACTCAGTCACCTTCAGATTTACTTCTGACAATTCTGGTGAATCCAAAGGCTGGCAGGCTGAAATAACCGGAACCAATAACCAGGCTGTGCCGGTTTATTACGATATGAGTACCGGTGTGCGCTATATGTGCTCGGGGTTTTTCAGGGACAATGGCGGTTCAGGAAATTATACTGCTGATCAGAACCTGCTGCAGACATTCACTTCCTATTCAGGAAAAAGAATACAGTTCAACTTCAATATGTTCGACCTTGACAGCTACGATTATTTGAGGATATATGACGGCCCATCAACTTCATACCCGTATATGGGTGAATACAGGTTTAGCAATTCCCCCGGGACGATTATTTCCAGTGGGAAGTCATTGACGTTTAAATTCTACTCCAATAACTCAACTTATAATCTTGATCCGGGTTGGGAGGCTCAAATAGGCTGTGCCGATACGGTTTGGCCGGTATATCTGATGAATAGTACCACCGATACGATTTCCAAAGCCATGTTTTATGATCATGAAGGTGCGGCTTCTTATTACGGCAACAACCAGGATTATACTCACACTTTCGTGGCAGATACAGGAACTCACCTGAAAGTAAGATTCAATAACCTGCACAACAGCCTGGGATCTGGTGATACATTGTGGATTTTTGACGGACACTCAGTGAGCTCATCTCCCGTTGCCATGCATGTTTCGGGATCAATATTTGAAGAATTCATTACCACTTCAAATGCTGTAACCTTTCGCTTTAAATCTGACCATAATATGAATAGCCGGGGCTGGCAAGCTTTTATAGAACAGACCGATCAGTTGCCACAGGTAGTTGACTACAGGATAAGCAGCGGAATTCGTTACACCTGTGACGGGATATTCCGGGATCATAACGGGACATCAAATTATAGTGATGATGAGGACTATACCCAGACTTTTATAGCTAAAGGAGGCCAACGTCTAAAAATAATTTTCAGTAGCTTTAATACGCATAGTTCCTATGATTACCTGAAGATTTACGATGGCATCAATACCTCAGCCAACCTGCTTGGAACCTGGTCTGGCAGCTCCGGTCCGGGAACCGTGATAGCAAGCGATAGTGCGCTAACATTTGTATTTCATTCAAACTATTCAAACACTTCTTCCGGATGGGAAGCACAATTCTCCTGTATCAATATTAATCCTCCGGTTATAACACAACAGCCGCAGAGCCAACAGATTTGCCAGGGCGATACAGCAATATTTATGGTGACGGCTGCAGGAGGAGATACCATTGAATATCAATGGAAGAAAGATGGTGTTGCACTCGCGGCAGAAAAGGATTCTATTCTGATTGTTTCAGATGTACAGCCTGCCGATTTGGGAAATTATTACTGCGTAGTTACTAATGCTTATGGCGTTGACAGCTCAGTTTCAGTAGTATTGAGCATGTATGCATTGCCCTCAGTGAGCCTTAGCCTGAATGATATTTGCGCTGAACTAACCGCTTATAACCTGGTGGGTGGTGCACCTTCAGGAGGAACCTACAATGGTAATTTTGTTTCTAATAGTTTATTTGACAGGGCTTCATCCGGTCCGGGAGACTTCCCGGTGGAATACACATATACTAATTCTAACGGTTGTTCGTCCACTGCATACGATACTTTGCATATTAGGGCCTTGCCAGCGATTACCTTTTCGGCCTTGCCCGGAAAATGTGAGAATGATGCAGCTTTTACTCTTAATCACGCCGTTCCGGCTGGTGGTACTTACTATGGAACAGGTGTTTCAGCAGGCAGCTTCAATCCCGCAATTGCGGGACAGGGTACTCACACTATTTATTATACCTATACAGATCAGTATGGATGTTCGGCTACTGCGCAACAAACAATAGGTGTTGATGCCATACCCTCGGTAAATCTGAACTCTCTTGCTGATATATGTGTTAACGGTGCCGCTTTCCCTTTGAGCGGTGGAAGCCCGGCAGGAGGAACTTATTCGGGTAATGGTGTTAGTAATGGCGTTTTTGATCCAGTCCTGGCTGGAACGGGGAATCATCCGATTGTATATACCTACACGAATGCCAGCGGTTGCTCTGCGCAGGATGTTGAGATTATAGCTGTTTACGCTGCTCCGAATGTTATACTGAATCTGCAGGCCGATATCTGCATTGATAATGGGCCGCTTACGCTTAGTGGTGGCAGTCCTGCAGGAGGCAGCTACTCCGGGACAGGTGTTATTAACGGAGTATTCTATCCATCTGTTGCTGGCGCAGGCACGCACATTATATCCTATTCTTATTCTGATGCAAATTCATGCAGCAATACGGCTACTACAAATATTACAGTACACGACCTGCCTTCTGTAAGCCTTATGCCTTTCAATGCAGTGTGCACCAACGAAGCTGCGTTTGTTCTTAGCGGAGGCAGTCCTGCTGCTGGTATCTATTCCGGGACGGCTATTAGTGGTGGTTTGTTTGATCCTTCAGTGGCAGGTGCCGGGATGCACACCATTACATACACCTATACAGATGCATTTGGTTGTAGCCAGTCCGCGAATCAGAGTATAGAAGTAAAAGCAGTTACTGCGGTAAACCTAAATCCTGTTGCTTCGCTTTGCGAGGATGCCGCTGTGGTAAATCTCTCGGGCAGTCCTTCCGGAGGTATTTTTACAGGCAATGGCGTGGGTGGAAGTAGTTTTGATCCTCAGCTGGCAGGCCCGGGCAGTCACTGGGTAAAATATGATTATACAGCAGCTAATGGATGTGCATCTGCAGACAGCCAGCTCGTAACTGTGCATCCGCTTCCTGTGGTGAACATTCTTAATGCCGACAGCATGTATTGCGACTACGATTCACTTTTTCAGCTTGATGGAATTCCTGCTGGGGGCAGTTTCAGTGGTACGGGGGTTACTGCAGGAGTATTTAACCCTGCAATTGCCGGTCCGGGATTTCACATGATCACATACAGCTATACGGATATGAACGGCTGTTCATCGGCAGACAGTCAGCAGGTGAGCGTGCAGCCTTTACCT
>JBEPXQ010000095.1:0-6551 GCA_041641835.1 Bacteroidales bacterium | reverse complement strand
AACCCGTGTTATTTTCACATCAGGTGCAGGCTGCTGTATCCAGTACTCCAGTCGCTCGTAATGTTCCTTGCGGAATTGCTCTTTTTTCCCTGTCTGCATGAAATCCTGCATATCCTTCAGCCTGGTGGCACAATCCCTCACCGCTTCCTGCCGCTTAATAATATCAGCCTGGTTGGATGGTGGATTTATAAACCAGTCTGCCAGCAAATGATTCCCGTTACCGGTAACCGTCCGGTTGATGATTTGAAATACTGAATTTTTCCCGAAGATATTCAGGTCAGATGAAAAATCATGATCCGGGTCCTGAAACTCATGTCCATCGTCAAAGTTGCCATAGTCATGGTTCAATGCTTTAAATTCATGTTCATTGATTTCTATCAATCTTGCTTTTTCCTGCTTCTTTAATGTGGTTTTATGATGCAGAAAAACCACCCTGAGAAAAATGGCGATAAACGCGATCAGCACCAAAAGAAGAACAAGGAGGTCAAAAAAAGTAGCGATGTAAACAGCAGCAAAGCCTGATAAAAATACTATCAGTCGTGACCAGGCAAGTCGTGCTGCCTTTTTAGACAGTTGCTGCTTTTCCTTACGGTAGGTAGTTAGAAGCCTGTGAAATTCCTGTTGCGGATTCATGCCATGAAGATAAAAAAAAGGCCCGGATTATTTTACCCGGGCCTGTACTTTGATATAACTAATTATTCTCTTTCTATTGTTTCCAATTCCTCTTCGGCTGGTTCCTGGATGTTTTCTCTTGCATCACGCGGAAGTTCTTTTTTCCGTCTGGATGTTTTCACTATATCCAGTTCATCAATCAGGTTCTGTGCGCCTGCAAACTTATCAATGATGAACAGCACGTAACGGATATCAACATTGATAGTTCGCTGAAGCTCTGGCTCAAAGGCAATATCACCGCTCATGGCTTCCCAGTTGCCGTCGAAGGCAAGTCCTATAAGGTTTCCATTACCATCGATCACCGGGGATCCGGAATTTCCTCCGGTAATATCATGATTAGTAAGGAAGCAAACTCTCATTTCATCACCATCAGCATACATGCCATAGTCCTTGCGGTTATAAAGTTCCTTAAGTTTTTCAGAAACGATAAACTCTTTATCATTTGGATCTTCTTTTTCCATCACACCCTCCAGAGTTGTGTAATAGCGATAGGTTACCGCATCACGGGGCTCGTAACCTTTAACCTCGCCGTAGGTAAGGCGCATGGTGAAATTAGCATCAGGATAGAAAGTTTTGTCAGCTTCCATTTTCCTCAAGGCTTCCATAAACAGTCTGCGGCCTTTTGAGAGCATCGCGCGGGCATCAGCCAGCTGTGCCTGCAGGCCGAAATAATTGCTAAAAAACGCATCTTTCAGTTCGTAAACAGGGTCTTTAAGCAGTGTCTTGAGCTTTGGATCTTCCAGAAAAGCCATTACTTCATCCTTATCATCAAACATGGATTTTCCGTAGATCTTTTCTGTCATTTTCTCATAATCGCCCTTATATTTTTTGGTGAGCTTTTTGAAAAGTTCCGGCTTTTGGTTTTCCGGTACATTTTCATCGTACATCTTGAAAATGGCTACCATCATGTCCTTATCAATTGGCTTGTGGTAATCCTTGAAGAATTTTTCAACTTCAGGTTTGATCTTTTCACGGAAAGCTTCCACATCCTCCTGCTTAACATCATCTGCTTCAAGAATCTTACCAAGCTCATCAAATTTTCTTGAGAAACCAATCACTTCAGGGCCAAGATAAATTCCTTCAATAAAATAATAGCGGTGAATAACAAAGTCATTGATGCTTTTATAGGCTTTTTCAATGCTATTGAGGGCTTCGCCATACTTCTCTTTGCGTGATTCTTCCTGATTAATCCATTCAGTAAGCTTGTCTTCAAGCTGTTTTTTCTTCTCCGGGACTTTAAGGTCTTTCAGGCCTTTGCTCATGCCAATGAAATTCTTCCAGTAGTTTGCCGTACGTGCATGCTTGGATGCATATTTAATCCTTACGGCTGCATCTTTATCCATGTATTTTTCCATGATATCCAGCTTTTTTCTGCGGATTTTGATACGCGTTGGATATCCCTTTTCCAGGTTTTGGTTGATACCATAAGAAGTCATATAACGGTCGGTACCACCCGGGTAACCCATTATCATAGCGAAATCGCCTGGGCGGACGCCATCAATGGAAACAGGCAGGTGATGCTTTGGCTTCAGCGGAACATTTTCTTCGGAATATTTAGCCGGTGATCCGTCAGGAGCAGCATAAACACGGAACAGGGCAAAGTCACCAGTATGGCGGGGCCACATCCAGTTATCAGTATCAGCACCAAATTTACCAATGGATTGCGGAGGTGCTCCTACAAGGCGTACATCGTAATATTTTTCCATCACGAACATATAATACTCATTGCCGTCAAAGAAATCTTTGACCACAGCTTCATAATGTGTTCCTTCTGTAGCTTCTCCGGATATTGTCCTTATGTTTTTGGAGATAACAGCTGCACGTTCAGCTTCATTCATTTCTGCTTCCACGCCATTAAGTACATCACCTGTAACGTCTTCAATACGCTTAAGAAAACTAACGGTGAGGCCTTCGTTGGGCAGTTCATCTTTCTTGTCCATAGCCCAGAAACCATCCATCAGGTAATCATTTTCAGGTGTTGAGTGTGCCTGAATACGTCCGAATCCGCAGTGGTGATTGGTAAGGATCAGCCCCTGGCTGGAAATCATCTCACCGGTGCAGCCATTTCCGAATTGCACAATGGCATCCTTCAGGCTGGAGTTATTCACGCTGTAGATCTCTTCAGGTGTAAGTTGCAGGCCCATCTTCTGCATATCAGTATAGTTCAATCTCTCGATAAGCAGTGGCAACCACATTCCTTCATCTGCTTTAGCTGCAGGTTGAAAAAGCAGCATCAAAGCAAAAATTCCAATTATCAGTTTTTTCATTTTTTGAGAATTATATTTGAATTATTAATTTGCGTTTATAAATATGAATCACCATGATCCAATTTTATATCATTGATAAATTTGCGGATCATAGATTCTTTGTCGCGCCTGCAGATCAACAGGGCATCACTGTCTTCCGCGACTATATAATCGCTTAGGCCCTGCAAAACTACTAATTTATTGTCAGGGATCTTCACCAGACAGTTTTTAGTGTCATACATTTTTACCTGCCTGCCTACTACACAGTTTTCTGCCTTGTCTTTATCCATGCTGTTATAAAGCGCGTCCCATGTCCCCAGATCGGACCAGCCAAAGGTGCTTACATACACGTAAACATTATCTGCTTTTTCCATGATGCCATAATCAATGGAAATGTTTTTGCAAACTGTATATGCGCTTCTCACAAAACTGGATTCACCGGAAGTGTTATATCGTCCTCTGCCGGCATCGAACGTGCTATGAACCACAGGCAGGTGATTCTTCAGGGCATCCAACCATGTTTTTAGTGAGGAAACGAATATCCCGGAGTTCCACAGGAATTCACCACTGTCAATAAATTGCGCGGCCATTTCCCTGTTGGGTTTCTCGATAAATGTTTTCACCTTGTAGATGTTCTTGTTTTTGCAGCAGCGGTGGCTATCATCAAACTGGATATAACCATAATCGGTTTCAGGGCGCAGGGGCTTAATGCCCAGTGTGAGTATCCAGTCGTTTTCAGCGGCTGTATCCAGTGCTTCCTGAACGGTGTTCAGGAAATTATTTTCTTTGGTTATGATATGATCTGATGGAGCAACAATAACATTAGCATCAGGATTGAGATCAAATATCTTGTTGCAGGCATAGGCCAGGCAGGGGGCAGTATTCCTGCGAGCCGGCTCCAGCAGAAGTTGGCTGTTGTACAGATCGGGGAGCTGCTCTTGTACCATCTGCCGGTACTTGTCGTTGGTAACTATCAGGATGTTTTCCTCGGGAACGATCTGGGTGAAGCGCTCATAGGTTTGCTGGATCAGGGTTTCGCCTGTGCCCAGTATATCAATAAACTGCTTTGGATATGCTGAACGGCTGAGCGGCCAGAATCTGCTTCCTACACCGCCTGCCATTATCACGCAATATGTATTTTTGTTCATACGGGATGATTTTTTGTCAGAACCCAAATGTAAGAAAAAACCATGATACCGGCAAAGATGTCATTATCCGGTTTCGGGTAAAAACACCTGAACGCCAGGAGGGAAAAGATAATAGCGGTTATCATTTAGCGACTGGCACATATATCGTACCCGCCGCTTTTTTATTTTCCTGAATTCATGCCCGTCTTTAAGAAAAAATACACTATTCAGCGGGATGTCTTCAATATATACTCTTCCTCTCTCCGCTTCACATTGTTCTTCAATTGCCCTTGTAAGGCTACGATTACCCGACATGGTTGCACGAAGAGCTGAAGGGGATGCGGGTAATGCTAAACTGATCTCTTTAGGGAATACACCGGCCTTTTCCAGTTGATGCAATAACTCATGAAAAGTCTGTTTCCATTCCTTGCCATGAGGACTGATATGTTTACCATACTTATGATATGCAATATGATGTGCGTATTCATGAGTAAGGATAAACAGGAACCGGAATGGGTTACTTGAAATATTTATGGTGATTCTTGGTGGTTTACCGTATATTGGCATACGATAATCACCTGCTTTGGTAGCCCTCTCGCCCACTATCACCAAATGTAAGGGATAGCGTTCCATCCATGATTTTATTAATGGTAAAGAGTTCTCCGGGATATATTTTTTAAGTATTGATTCAGACTTTTTTGTGAGGGTCATGCAATTCCACTTTACTAAATGATCCGCAACCACAGTCTTTTTTAATGCGAACCCGGCGGGAGCTGGAGCAGGACATCAAGCTAAATATCAGCAGACTGACAAGGAGGATCGATATTATTTTTCTTTTGCGCATCATGACAAAAATAAGGGTATTCTTTCAACTTCGCAATATTACTAACGAAAAATATGTGTGTGAAGTCTGCTATTTATATTAATTTAGCAGAACAATTCAGAACCTGAAAAAACAAGCGCGCAAATTTTTTTTGCGAAACATGTATGAATAAAAGAAGCCGGAAAGCTTGTGTAGCTTGAGTATTACTCATCATGTCGAGCTTCCCAACCATTGGCGGGGACCATATTGAAATAAAAATTATGAACAGATGAAACCATTATACGATCTGGGAACATATATATTACTAATGGCAAGGGCCTTTAAAAGGCCTGAGAAGCAAAGGGTTTTCTGGTCGCGCGTGCTGGTTGAAATAGACAAGCTGGGGGTTAGCTCACTGGGCATTGTTCTTATCATTTCCTTCTTTGTGGGAGCCGTGGTAGCACTTCAGGCGGCCTTTAATATGCAAAGCCCGTGGATTCCGGATTATGCAATAGGACTGGCTACGCGTCAGTCGATCATACTGGAGTTTTCACCTACTATCCTGAGCGTGATCCTGGCCGGGAAGGTAGGATCAAGTATAGCATCAGAAATTGGAAGCATGAGGATTTCGGAACAGATAGATGCCATGGAGATCATGGGAGTAAACCCTGCCAGTTTTCTGATAGGCCCGAAAATCATTGCTGCGGTTATCATCAACCCTTTTCTTATAACCATTAGCATGGCTGTGGCCATCACCGGCGGCTGGGTTGGAGTGCTTATGGGCGGTTCTTTCACCGGCGAGCTGTACCTGTATGGGATCCGCTCCTATTTTGAACTTTATGATGTATTTTATGCTCTGTTTAAAACAGCCATATTTGCATTTATAATCACCACTGTATCTTCCTATTATGGCTTCGTGGTAAAAGGCGGCTCCATAGCGGTGGGTAATTCCAGCACCAAGGCGGTGGTCAGCTGCAGTATTCTCATCATCTTTGCAAACCTCGTATTAACACAACTGATGCTTACATGATCAAAGCCGATCACATATCAAAGTCGTTTCAGGACCAACATGTGCTGGATGATATATCAGCCACCTTTGAGAAAGGAAAAAACAACCTGATCATCGGGCAAAGCGGCTCCGGAAAGACAGTGTTTATGAAGTGCCTGGTGGGCCTGCTTGAAGTGGACCACGGAGCGGTTTATTATGATGACCGAAATATCTCGGAGATGAACTTCAGACAAAGAAAATCCATTAGAAAAGAGTTGGGTATGCTGTTTCAGGGAGGTGCGCTTTTCGACTCCATGACCGTGGAGCAGAACGTGATGTTTCCGCTCACCATGTTCACCAATGACACCCTGAAAGAGCGGTTGAAGCAAGTTAATTATTGCCTGGACAGGGTGAACCTTAAAAATGTAAACAAACTGTTCCCGGCAGAGATCAGTGGAGGGATGCAGAAGCGCGTGGCAATTGCCAGGGCAATAGCCATGAATCCGAAATACCTGTTTTGTGATGAACCCAACTCAGGACTTGATCCACGGACTTCGGTGGTAATTGACGAACTGATAGATGAACTTACTAAAGACCTGGATATGACCACTGTGGTAAACACCCACGATATGAATTCGGTATTGAGTATTGGTGACCAGATACTGTTTATTGACAAAGGAAAAATTGCCTGGCGCGGTAGTAAAGATGAAATACTG
>JBEPXQ010000094.1:0-6565 GCA_041641835.1 Bacteroidales bacterium | reverse complement strand
ATAGTCGGCCTGGATGGAGTAATAGACATTTTTGACAAGCGATTTGCTTTCCCTGCCTGATGGGAACCTCTGTGTAAAACGTCCGAAAACACGTATGGTATTATCTTCATAAGTACCATTGTTTGCAGCGTTAAACATTGAATTGGCTAAGCTCCATTGGTAGCCATACCTGTAATGCATTGAACCACCAAAAGTAAGGTTGGTATTTGTTGATGTTCTAACATCAAGCTTACCATTAAGATTTACTGAATACTGGTCAGCATATTCTTTATCACGAGTGGAGTAAAGATCATCCTTCTTAATATACTGTGCATTATAAAAAGCGCCAAATCCTGTTCCGGTCGGGCGGAAAGGATTTCTCTCGAGATAATCGAGAGTTTCGTCAGTAGCTTTATAAATGTCAACGGCAAAAGGCCTTGGGTCTTCCCTGTAGGAAATCTCACCTGATAGCATAAAACCAAGAAGCGCAATTTGATTTAGTGAATCCCCACTCTTCAGGATTGGGCCCTGAATGTTAAATCCAAGGAGGTTATAGCCAAAATTATCAAGAAACTGAGAGGTAACCAGCTCACCACCGGCACCAAAATGTCTTGAGGGTCCTTTGGTTGTAATATTAATAATACCACCGGTAGCATCACCATACTGTGCAGGAGTACCACCAGTAATAACTGAAACTTCCTCCAGCGCTGATTTGGGAACTGCTGAGGTACCTCTTACACGGACACCATCAACATAGGTAACGGTACCTTCGGAACGTGCACCACGAATACTTCCCACTTCACCATCTTCAGAAAACACACCACCAACGGTAGCTACAACAGAGGTAGCTGAACGACCGGGAAGTTTGGCAATTTCTTCAGAAGTTACGGTTTCACCACTTGATGTCTGATCTTTATCAATCAGCGGCACCTTATAATCCACCACCTCGAAGGTTTCCAGTGTTTGCGCTGTGGGTTGCATTTCGATGTTCAAAAAGCGCACCTTATTTGCGTTAACCACAACACCTTTAATCATAAGTGGCTTATAGCCAACATATGTGGCTTTAACATCATACTTCCCGGGAGGGAGAGGTTTTATTACATATTGACCATCAAAGTCAGACGTTGCGCCTCCGGCCTGTTTTCCTCCTGCTTCCACCACGATGTTAGCAAAAGGTATAGGCTCTCCTGTATCAACGTCCACAATTTTCCCTTTTAGAGATCCTGATTGCCCGTACACCAGCATACCTGTGGTAAGCAGCAAGGCAATGGTTGTCAAAAACTTTCGAAACATACCTGTAATTTTATGTTGTTTTTTCATGTGCGTTTTTAAAAGGCCGTAAAGATAAAAATATTTAATATTACTCACCAATTAATTTAATATTCGCCTTAAGAGTAAGGCCTGTTCATTATTTCTGAATAAATTACCGCTTTTTTTCCATCAAAATCACGGGCCAAATGTTTGATCCAATCCTGCTTTTTCCGGTTTTCTGAAGGGCTTTTCAGCTTCAAGGGAGCGGAGGCCTTTGCTGAAGGCTTATCCACCTCGGGCTGAACTTCTTCCTCATTGAGTGGTTCCGGATCAGCGGATTTATCATCGCTGATCATTTCTTCGGCAAATGACTCATAAGGGTCATTCTGATCACTATCCAAAGATTCAAAGATCTTGTCCAGGAAACCCTGCGACTGATCAACTTGCTCCTGCTCATAAGCCTCAGTGGTGGATTCACCTGCAGAGGTGCGCTGTGTTGCAGCTTTACGCTCTGCCTGCTTTTTCTTTTTCCGCTGCGACTGGTAAATACTGGCTATTGTCCAGACGATTGCGAGCAATATGAGTAGAATATCTTCCATATCTGATAGTTTTGCGGTAAAAGTACATTAATTTGATGTGTATATAAAAGTGCTGTTCAGTTAACGGAATCTTTCGGACAGTTAACGGAACAGCTTCCAGTAATTAGCTGGCAAAGGTAAAAATTTGATTGCAATCTGGAAGTTAATTTTTAGACAATCAGGCAATTTAAATTGCTTATAAATGATCTCGCTGCACAATATATCCTGAAATGTGCTACAAATTATTAAGCACTCCCAGTACCATTTCTTTCTTTCTCCTTGAAACTGGTATTTCCGAGCCATCTGTTAGAATGATAGAGCCTCCGTCCATTTTCATATAGCTTTTTATATACCTTATATTAATAAGGTGTGATTTATGCGGACGTATGAAGTTATGTTCTGACAAAATTTGCTCATATTCCTTGAGCGTTTTGGATACAAGCAGCTCCTTTTTGTTTTTAAAGAAAAAGCGTGTGTAATAATCATCGCTTTGACAACGGATGATGTCCTGGATTTTAACCACATGCATTCCTTCAAAAGTGGACAATACGAGCTTTCCGGGATTTTCACGCTCCCTAATACTTTTCAGTAAAAGCTCAATGCCAGGATTTTCGTTACCTAACTTCGACTTTTTAACCCTATCCACTGAGTTTTGAAGCTCCACAGCATCTATGGGTTTCAGCAAATAATCCATAGCGCTGTACTTGAATGCCTTTATGGCAAAACTATCGTAAGCTGTAGTGAAAATCACCTCAAAATCGTAGGGTTTTGTGTCTTCAAGCACTCTGAAGCCTGTCCCGTCAGGCATCTGGATATCAAGAAAAACAAGATCCGGGTTTGTTTCCCTGATCTTTGCAACGCCTGTCTTATATCCATCGGCCTCTCCGGCTATTTCAACATCAGGACAAAATTCCTCCAGCAGATTTCGTAAAGCTGCCCTGGAATGCTGTTCGTCATCAATAATTAAAGATTTGATCATTTTGCCTGTATATTATAAGGTGTATTAAATATCTTCTACCGGGATGATTATCGTAACCCTGGTACCAGCAGGATTACCTTTATCATCATATTTGTCGTCAAAGTTAACAGATAATCTTTTGGAATAAAAATGATTTATCCTTTCCAGCCTTTGCTCTGTAATCCTCACCCCACGTGATTTGTGTTTACTCTTTGCCTGAATTTTCAGCTCACGTGAAGCCTCCCGTCCAATTCCGTTATCATCCACTATACATAACAGTGTTTCAACTGAGTGAAGTTTAAATGAGATACTGAGGTTCCCTTTTCTTCCTTCAAGGTTGATCAATCCGTGTAAAATTGCATTTTCCACGTGCGGCTGAATAAGCATAGGTGGCACACCAATAAAGTCATCTTCCACTTCCGAATCAATTTGAATACTGTAATCAAAAGTAGTCCCAAATCGCAGGCGCTCCAGTTCGATATAGTTCCTCAACAGCGAAATTTCATCGGAAAGAGGTACAAATGTCTTATCGGAATTATACAACACCTGCCTCATCATCTTTGAAAATTTATTCAGATATGAAATTGCGGATGTTTTATTGTGCTCAAGTATATAATTCTGAATAGAATTCAATGTGTTGAAAATAAAATGTGGATTCATCTGCAGCCTGAGAGCTTTCCTTTCCAGGTCAAATAACTGCGATTCTGTTTGGTGTTCCTTTCTAATCCTCCGTATTCTTCCTGAAATCAACAGGTACAACACAAGGATAATGAAAGCTATAGAGCCATATTGAAAAGCCGCAGTCTGATACCAGGCTGGTTTCACGATAATATGTAGTTTTAATCCCTGCTCATTCCACACTCCGTCGCTATTGGAGCCCTGCAGGTGAAACACATATTTGCCGGGTCTGAGCTGTGTAAATTCTGCAATGTTTTTGCCGGCTGTAGTACTTATCCATTCCGAGCTTATCCTTTCAAGCTTGTATTTATATTGATTTTTAGCAGGATTAGAATAATCAAGCGCAGCAAATTCAATAGAAAAGAAATTATCCGAGTGGGATAAAATGATGGTATCACCATCGAAAAACATTCCTGGGATTGCATTGTTATAGACCTTCACTTCAGAAATGACCAGCCTGGGCACCTGCTGATTACTGCTTATATTTGAAGGCTGGAAAACATTAAAGCCATTCATTCCTCCGAAGAAGAAATAGCCATCATCACTTTTATAGGCAGCACCAAGGTTAAATTCATAACTCTGGATCCCATCATTGATATCGTAATTAATAAAGGTCTCTGATTCGGGGTCAAATTTTGAAAGGCCTTTATTGGTACTCATCCACAGATAACCCAGTTTATCTACTATAATATTATAAACCACATTATTGGCCAGCCCGTCTGTTTCCACAAAATGACGGAATTTGCCTGTGTAAGGATTCATCCGGTTGAGCCCCCCTCCCATGGTACCTATCCATAAAAAGCCTTTGGGGCCCTGAGTTAACGCAAATATCTTATTGGTGGAAATACTATTAGCATCTCCAATTCTATGCTTGTAAACTTCGAACTTTCCGCTCCCCGGATATATTTTATTTAGCCCTCCGTAAGTTCCAACCCAGATGTTGTTGTCAACATCCTCATACAAACTATAGATCACATCATGGCTGATGCTCTCAGGATCATCCGGATTATGCCGATATACCCGGTATGTTTCTTTGATGGAGTCGGGATAAAAAGAATACAGACCATTAAACGTTCCCACCCATATTCTTCCATCGTAGTCCTGAAGTAAAGCCCAGATTTCATTATCATACAAATCGGAAAAGAAACCCTTATTGCTGTTCCCGTATTTTTCCCAGTTTTGATTATCCGGATCATATTTTAGCAATCCCCGATCCAGGGTACCTATCCAGATAGTACCGCTGCGGTCTTTTAGCATTGCTCGAATATGATTTGAACTCAAACCGTCATTCTTATTTATCGTGGAAAATCTTTTGTTTTTCCGGTCGAATTTACTGATCCCCTTATCAGTTCCTATAAAATAAATACCGGGTTTTTCTTCAACCACAGACCATACGGAATTACTGGGCAAGCCTGCACCAAAGCCTCTGCCGGTTTTATAATGTGTAAAATACGATTTTGACGGCACTACTTTACCCAAACCTTTCCAGGCATATCCAATCCATACGATACCCTGCCTGTCTTTATAAATTTCATTTACAAATTCCTCATTCAGGTCTCTATAGGCGGGCAGATCATCCAGTGATTCATACCGGTTTTCTTCAGGATAATAGAAGAAAATACCTCCGCCTGATGTAGCTATCCACACTTTGCCATTATCCTCCACACAAAAATCCATGATGATACGGCTTTTTGATATTTCATTATTCTCATCCATCAACAGGTTCCTGATAACGCTTCCTGCCGGGTCAAGAATACTGATGCCGTTTTCAGTGCCTACTATTATATTCCGGTTTGCCAGTTCGTCCACGCAGTTAACGCCGTTATCAGCCAATCGCGCAGCATCAATGCCAGTAGCAGTAATCCTGATAAACTGCCCGAAGCCCGGAATCCATTTATTTAACCCATTGGCAGTGGCAATCCAGAGGTTCCCGTTGGAATCCCGGAAAATATCCCTGATTTCGTTGCAGGATATACTACCTGGTTTGTCAGATTTATGATTGTATTGAATGAATTTGCCGCTGGTATCCAGCATCCTGTTCAGTCCATGCTGCGTGGCGATCCAAAGATTTCCTTCACGGTCTTCAACTATATCAGTAACAGTATCATTAGAAAGGCTCTCATAATTAGTTGGATCATGAAAATAAGCCCTGTAGGTTTCATTGTATGGATCAAAGCGGTTTAATCCCTTGTCGGTACCGAGCCAGAAAATGCCATTGCGGTCTTCACAAATGGCATTGATGGTATGATTTGACAATTGACCCGGTTTACCGGAATAATCCGAGCGGTATATCTCAAACTTTAAACCATTAAACATGTTCAGCCCGTCCCATGTGCCAAACCACATCAAACCATGCGAATCCTGCACAATGCTTCTCACGGAATTTTGCGACAGCCCTTGCTCGGTTTTCACAATCTCTGAGGCATAATTGCGGAAATAAATACCTGACTCCTGTCCCGAAAGAAACAGTCTGGTTGCAATAAAGCTCATGGCTATAACAAATTTCCGCATAGATATTACAGATTAATAACCTCCCGGCTCAGGTGCTCTTCTCTTTTTTCTGAACAGTTGCTCCCACCAGCGTACAAGGAAAAACTTCTTCTTATTGTAATTATACCTTTTAGATTTCTTCTGCATTTTCTTCATGCGCTCTTTAGTCTCATTAGTCTGGATAGAAATATGTCGTTCCTTCTTTTCCTCATATTCTGCCCGTTGCTCCTCGGCTTGTTCTTCCTGTCTTTCCTCAGCTTTTTGTACAGCCTTGCTGGGCCCCTTTCGGAACATATTACATGAGGTGTTACTAAGCATCGGAATAAGGATCAACAGCAATATGAATATCCTGAAACGGTGTTGCATGATCAAAATATTTGGTTCTCAAATTTAAACGTACCGATCAAAATATTATTTTTGATCATTCGTTTGGTAAAAATAAACATGTTTTAATGATTGTGGAAAGATACAAATATTTTTTAATCGCATTTGTTGCTATACCCATTCTTCTGTTGATAAATGGTTGTAACGAACGCGACAATGATAACCCCATACCCAATGTTCATGTGAATATCAGCCTGGATATCAACTCCACGCTGTATTCCAGTCTTTCAATCATTGGAGGCCACGA
>JBEPXQ010000093.1:0-6579 GCA_041641835.1 Bacteroidales bacterium | reverse complement strand
TTTTTTATAACACTTTGCTTCCGCGATAGCTGTATGAAGTGGTTAAGATTTTAGCACGTCTGAAAAGTAAGTCAGAAAGGATTAACGCCACTACAGTTTCAGTAGTAATGGTGCTGCTTTTCAGGGGTATTTTACTCTTCCATGCTGAAGATTTTCTCCTTTTCGGTGATCAGACTTTTCGGTTTTGCGGGATTAAGGTTTTGCCCGTTTAGTACTTCTTCAAAGCAAGCCAGGTAGTCTTCCGTCATTTTACGGGCTGAAAAATTATCAGCAATAAACTGGTGACATTTCTTAGGATCGAAGCTTCCGCCATCACGAATGGCTTTCACGAGTTCTGATTTACTGTTTGACAGGAACCCGCGTTCGGGTGAGATCAGCTCGGGTAGCGAGCCATAGGTGGTGCCGTAAACCGGGCAACCGAAGTACAGGCTTTCGAGTATGGCCAGCCCCAGTGGTTCGTGCCACAGTACCGGAAACAGCAGAGCCTCAGAGTTCTGTATAACCTGATTTTTTCTCTCACCTCCTAGCATGCCATAGTATTTTACCTTTGGGTTGAAGCTTAGTTTTTTGCCTCCCACTACTGCAAGTTTTTTCTCTGCCCGACGGGCAATCTCGATACTCCCTTTCAGGTTTTTGACATTTCTTGACGCTTTGGCCAGAAAAAGAAGATGCTTACGCGGATGGTCAAGATTTGGGCTGCCTAAAAGCTCGAAGTCGAGGCCGTTGTACACAAATCTTTTCGAATCATGACGCTGCGCATGATTTTTAGAAACAAAAACCGTATTAATATCAAATTCTTCTCCCGGCTTTCCGTTTCCGTGAACAGTGACCATATATGGCTTTCGGATTTTCTCATCGGGACGGTCGTGAAAATGTACTATATCAATATCCTCAGGAATTTGTTCATCCAGGCTTTTCGTCTCATCCCAGGGAATAATTTCCCCGAAAGGGCAGGATGAACCTTTTTTAACAAGATAGGAAACCTGATGCCCCATGGCAACCAGTTCTTTTCCCTGTGCATAAATATCACGCTGAGTTCCACCGTATTTAAAAACGGGGATGCGGGATTTTCTGGTAATGATCAGTACTTTCACTATTGAATTTTTTACAGGTTAAACTGCTGGTCATGAAGTGTTTTATAGGTTCCGTTCCTTTCCAGAAGCTCTTCATGCCTGCCCGATTCTATCACTTCGCCCTTATGCATTACATAAATCACATCGGCATTACGGATGGTGGACAGCCTGTGAGCGATCACAACAGAAGTGCGGTTTTTCATCAGGTTGTTAAGAGCTTCCTGCACCAGCTTTTCTGATTCGGTATCCAGTGAGGAGGTGGCCTCATCAAGGATCAGGATCGGTGGGTTTTTCAGGATGGCTCTGGCTATGCTTATTCGTTGCCGCTGACCACCGCTGAGTTTGGAGCCCCGGTCTCCAATATTTGTCTGATAACCCTGCTCGGTTTGCATGATGAATTCATGAGCATTGGCTATCCTTGCTGCTGTTTCCACATCTTCTGCGGTTGTGTGGTCTGTGCCAAATGCTATGTTGTTATATATTGTATCATTAAAAAGTATGGATTCCTGGGCAACCACTCCGATGAGCTCACGCAAATCCTGTATCCTAAGGTCTTTAATCTTTTGGCCGTCGATCAGGATATCTCCTTTCACGGCATCATAAAAGCGTGGAAGCATATCAGCCATAGTTGATTTTCCTGCTCCTGATTGCCCTACCAGAGCAACCATCTGGCCCTTGGCTATTTTCAAGTTAATTTCTTTCAGAACGTAATCTTCCTTATACCTGAACCAGACCTTCCTGAATTCAATACCTTGATTGAAATCACTTACAGGTTTCGCGCCTGGAGAATCTTTAATCGATTCTTTGGCGGTAAGGATTGACTCCACCCGGTCGAAGGAAGCCATACCTTTCCTTATGCTGTAATAAATGGACGACAGGCTTTTTGCCGGCGGGATAATCTGGCTGAAAATCGTGATATAGGCAATGAATGCCTGGGGCTTCATCGTGCCGTCTCCGCTCAGGATCAGCTTCCCTCCATACCACATGATCGTTACTATTATCATGGATGAAAGGAATTCTGTCAGTGGGCCTGCCAGGTCTTTTCTGCGCCATATTTTGTTCATCACCTTGGTGTACAGGTTGTTTTCATCGAAAAAGCGTTTTTTAACCCTTTCTTCTGAATTAAAGGCTTTTATGATTCGCAAACCATAAAGGGATTCCTCAATATAGGATAGCAGCATTCCCAGACGCATCTGCCCCTGTGCGGATTTTTCACGCAAGGCCTTACCGATCATGCCAATCACTCCGCCCGTTACAGGTAAAAACACCAGTACAAACAGAGTAAGATTTGTGTTCATGATGAAAAGCGAGGTCAGATACACGATAATTGTAATTGGATCTTTGATGGCTTTATCAATGGAGCGGATCACTGTAATTTCTATTTCCTGCACATCAGCTGTCATGCGCGACATAAGGTCACCCTTCCTTTCTTCGGAATAATAAGAAAGCGGCAGCAGCATGGTTTTCGTGAATAGCATATTGCGTATATCACGTACCACACCATTTCGAAGTGGTGCAATAGTATATTTTGCCAGGTAAGTAAACAGAGTTTTGAAAAACATCAGTACAACTACCACCAGACTGATCAGCAACAAAGCTTTTGCAGACCCTTCATTGATGATAAGCTGGCTTACATAGTAGGTGAAATTATGCTCTATGGCTTCAGCAGTAAAAGCAAACTCCATGGGCTGTTCAATAATTTTCTGATTATTAAACAAAATTCCTAAAAACGGGATAATCATCGTTAAAGAGAATAAGGAGAAAAGTGTTCCCATCAGTGTGAAAAAAACACTCCATGATGCCTCAGGCCAGTATGGTTTTATATATGAAATTATTCTTTTAAACGGACTCATTGTTTTCTTGATTAGAGGGTGTCAAAGGTAAAACCTTTTAAGAAACCGTAACGCTCGTGTTTCAGGATTATTTGAACTGCCCATTTGGTATTGGCTGTTGAGATGACTGGAAAGGATACCGGCTTTTTTTTGCTTTTAATCTGTTTGATAATTTAATTCCTTTTTTACCATAATTCAGCATAGAATTGCAAATATACAGCGAATTTTTTGGCCGGACTATACAGCAGCATAAAGCAGTTGCCCTCTGCTTATACTTCAGATTGTGAATAAAAAGCAATAACAATTATTTATATCTTTGCTGAAATAATAATTTATATGGATGAATTTAGCCATGGCAAAAACTTTTATCATATAGCTGTATGATTATAATCAATTCAAAATATATATGTTATGGTAATTTGATTCATCATGGAGATCTAATCCGCATAAATAAAAGGGGATCGTTAAAATCAAAACTATTCATATGAAACGTACCATAGTGCTGCTTTTGCTACTGGCGGTGGTTGCCGGGCAGGCAAGATCACAGGGGAAATACTGGGTTTTCTTTGCTGACAAGGAAGGAGTGGAGTTTAACCCGTACGAGTATTTCGATGAAAAAGCCATAGAACGAAGGATAAAGCACGATATTGATCTGTATGATATCACCGATTATCCAGTGAGGAGCGATTACCTGCAGGAAGTTGACAGGCTGGCAGATTCCAGTTCACACCACAGCCGGTGGTTTAATGCTGTGGCTGTTTATGCAGATGCTGAGCAGATCACAGCGATTAGCGCGCTGCCTTATGTGAAAAAAGTGTCGGCTTTTCCGAGAATTTCAATGCAGTTAGCTGAAGTGGCAATTAGTAATTATGATACCACTCTTGATTTCCAAAAAAGCCTGATGCTGGAAAACCAAACTATGGAGCTTGGCCTGAAGGTATTCCAGGAACATGGGATAGATGGTTCAGGTATAAGAGTAGCCGTGTTTGACGCTGGTTTTCCCTGGGTTGATGAGTTGCCGGTTTTCGAGCATATCAGAAAAGATAACAGGATACTTAAAACCTGGGACTTTACCAGCAACAAGGAGGATGTGTATAAGGCAAACAAGCACGGTACTATGGTTCTGTCAAATATAGCAGGAATTACAGGTAATACACCTATGGGGCTGGCCACAGGGGCCGAGTTTATTTTGGCACGTACCGAGGTAAATACCGAGCCTTTTTCAGAAGAAGAAAACTGGCTGGCTGCTGCTGAATGGGCAGACAAAAACGGCGCTCAAATTATTAATTCCTCACTGGGCTACACCTTTCACCGGTATTTCCCGGAAGAGATGAACGGTGAGCACAGTCTGGTGGCAGATGCAGCTAATATGGCTGCAGCCAAAGGAATTCTGGTGGTTAATGCAGCTGGGAACTCAGGTAGTGAAAAGCGCTGGCATGTGATCGGTACACCTGCTGATGCCGACAGTGTGCTTTCCGTTGGCGGTGTTGAACCCAATACAGGTTATCATATCAGCTTTAGCTCTTATGGGCCCACAGCAGATATGCGTATGAAGCCCAATGTGTCGGCTTTCGGGCAGGTGATAGCTGCCGGCAAAGACGGACTGACCGAAACTTTCGGTACGTCTTTTGCCTCACCGCTGGTGGCCGGATTTGCCGCCTGTGCCCTACAGGAAAAACCTGAGCTTAAAACCATGGAGCTTTTCCGGGAAATAGAGAAATCAGGACATCTGTATCCGTATTTTGATTATGCACATGGCTATGGCATCCCGAAGGCTGCTTACTTTTTTGATGAAGAAAAGTCTGCAGGACAAACATTTCAATTTGTTGAGGAAGATGGTGAGGTAGCCATTAAGATAAATAAAGACGTTTACGAAAATCAGGATTATATGACCCGGTTTGTGCTGTATTACAATATTCAAAAGCCTTCGGGAGTACTGGACCGGTATTATGTGATTTCGGTTAATAAAACGGATGTTCTGGAAATAGATAAATCGGAAATCCCTGATGGATATAAACTGAATGTTCATTATGTGGGTTATACAGCAACTTATGAATTTTAACATCATGCGAAATATTTTAATCATACTTGCACTTATAATGACAGGTGCAGCAGCTAATGCTCAAAGTGTCCTGATGGAAGAAAAGGTGGATTTTTACGAAGACCTGCCGGAAAGAGGACCAAACCGAAAGCATTACACTCATGGATATGGAAGCTGGGGAGTTTTATTTGGCTCTGCAGAAAATAGTTATATAAGAACCAACCCGCTATTTAGCCATTACTTTAACCTGGGCGTGAGATACAAAAGGAAGCTGAGTAATGTTTACAGCCTGGGTTACGAGCTTGAAGCCGGAAGCCATATCTTCCGCCTGGCTGAAGATGAAGGACGGTCTTTCCCGGATACCATCCATTTCGATAAGGAAAAGGTAAATCTTTATACCCTTGGTCTTGGGCTTTACAACCGGTTCAACTTCGGAAGAAGGGGCGATTATATCGGTAATTTTATAGATTTGGGCGTGTATGGCGAATGGAATTTTGCCAGCCGCTATTTCTACAAAAACAAATATGGCAACGACCAAAGCAGGAAATTGTCAATTTATAATCCGGGCTATGTTAATACGTTCAATTATGGAGCTTTTGTAAGGGCAGGCTATAACCGTTATGTATTATTCGCCAGATACCGGCTATCAGAAATAATAGATACTGAAAAAGGATTTAACGACCTGCCACCATTTAGCGTGGGCATACAGGTGGGGTTTCATAAATAAAAAAAGAAATCCAGCGGGGTATTTCTAATACTTTGCTTGCGGGGTAGATTATAATTTCCTGGCTATCATTAATCCATCTCTTAAAGGCAACAGGAAATTATCAAAATCATTATCATCCCTGATTATTTTATTAACTTTCTGAAGAGCCAGTGTATCCGGTTCTTTAGTGTTGTTGTCCAGTACTTTTCCATCCCACAACACATTGTCGAGCATTATTAGCCCACCCTTGTTTACCAGCGGCTTTATTGCCCGCAGGTAAGCCGGATATTCACTTTTTTCACCATCAATATAAACAAGATCAAACTTTACATCCAGCGACTGCAAAACATTCAGGGCATCATCATTATGGATGACAACTTTCTGGCTGATACCTTCAAGCTCAAAGTATTTGCGTGCATATTCCAACACCTCCGCATTTTTTTCGATGGTATGTGTCTGCCCGTTCGCTGCCAGTCCGCGTGACAGGCAAATAGTCCCATAGCCTGTGTAAGTGCCCACTTCCAGGATCCTCTCAGGTTGTTGCATCTTGCTGATGAATTCCAGAAACAGTCCCTGTAGATGGCCGGTAAGCATTCGTGGACGAAGTACTTTCAAATTGGTTTCCCTGTAAAGGCGGTAAAGCACCTCATCCTGTTGCCGGCTCATGGATGTGGCGTATTTTTCCAGTTCGGGGTTGATCAGGTAAACTTCTTCTTTCATTTGTTTGAGTCTTTAACTTGCAGATATTGTGCTGTTATAATTTTCTGTTTAGCATGATATTTTTTTGGATCATGCTGGCGTGAATCCATGTTTTTACCATGGCCCGGTCTAATGATATTACTTCTGATCCCTGCTCACATATGTCAGGTGGCTAAGGTTTTCCTGCGCGAGTATTTCATTTGCAATTTCTAGCAACAGATCGCTGCT
>JBEPXQ010000092.1:0-6616 GCA_041641835.1 Bacteroidales bacterium | reverse complement strand
TCCTGAACCCGGCAGAACCAGTGATGGAAAACCTCGGATGAACCGGGAAATAATATTTCACGCGCAGCGGAAACTCCAGAAAACGAAAGCGTGAACTGTAACCGGCACCATGAAAAACGGTATCAGCAGTAGCAATGAAATCATTATCAAATGAATGAACAGCAATGCCCGTTTCCATACCAAAATGTTTTGTGGCTTTATAACCTAGAATTAAACCAGCAACTTTATCTCCGAAATAAATGCCGAATCCTTCCCCGTCGTCGGCTTTCACCTCCTGTGGATTTGAATTAGTGAATTTATTATCCGCTATGCCAAATTCAGCTCCAACATATAACTTATTAAGAACAAAAGCTTTGCTGTGGCGCTCATGCCGCTCTTCCTGCATTTTTTTTATCTTCCTCACCGCCTTTCCCACCTGATCAAGCGGATACCTGGCTCCTATTGTAAATTGCACAAAATCGCCGGTGGAAGTATAATGCCCGCTTTCGGCTTTTCCATCCCTGGTATAATATTCAACCTCCTCCTTAAACAGGGTCGAAAATCCATGCGACCATGATGATTGCAAATAATACTGAATCCCGGACGATCCGGTGTATTCAAATGATAATCCTACTTCAGCCAACAAAAATAATCTGGAATAATTATCCCTCAAACAGACATCAAGCCCAAGAGAATCACCATTATTAAATGCTTCTTGAAAACCACTAACCCCGGAGATGTAATCACTGCTTACATTGGGATCATAAAACCTGTTTATTCCCAGCACAGCACCGGCATAAGGACTTACAGAAAAACCATTTTCAAAGTTAATGCTGTACTTTATCCTCATCGGCACCTGATATGTATAAAGCGTTAGGACATTACCTATGCGGAAATGGGAATCTTTCAGTCTTGCAGCATCTGAATAATATTTCCAGTAAAAACCAGTCCCCAGCTTCCAGTTTTTTGTGAAAGCATGCTCATAATCCAGGCCAAAAATCAAACCAGTTCGTGGCCCTGATTGAAGACGATCGCCTGTATCACTTAGCTTGAACAAGTCGGATGTTGGCCCGATGCCAAATCCCAGCATGTTCCGATTTTGGCTGTAGCCGGTGTATGTCGCCAGCAGCAAAATAATTAATCCGGTGAGAACTTTCTTCATATGGTTTTGGTATTGATGAAACTTCCTGCTTCAGAAAAAAATAACGCACTAAACTGCAATGATATTATAAGTTTATCATTTTTTTGTTACTTTTATATCACAATCATTCCCAACGGATTAAACTTTAAATCAATATACTTTTTTCCCTTATGCCCGGGAAATCTACAGGACGGCCTCTACTTTGTAGCCTTTTTCACGCAGAAGCATGATAACACCATCATCACCAGGCAAGTGCCCGGCACCAACAGCTATAAAGGAAGATTTATCCCTAACGATTTCTTCGATATCAGGAATCCATCTCAGGTTCCGCTTCACTAACATTTCCTCGCCAAATTCGGAATATTCACCAGTCATATATCCGGTGGTAATTTCATGTAATCCAAATATGTCTTCCTCCAGGTATTTATCAACCATCATTTTATACATGGTTTTCACACTGTCGTGTGAAGTTACCTGAGCCAGCAATATCTCCTTTTGCTTATCTACCGGCAGGCTTTCCACAAAATTAAGCTGATCACTAACAGTTTCAAGCCCTTTCACTTCCATTTCTTTTTCGCTGGATAGCTCAATAAGACTCGACTCCATAGACACCGGCTGGCACCCCAGGTAATGTATTAAAGTAATGGATGACAGGAAGAATGGTTTGATTATCCGCAACTGAGAAAACGGCAGGTTCATGCTGTCAGTAAAAAAGGTAGATACCTGCTTATACTCCTTATCTGTAAGATAATCTGCTGCTGTGGTGCCGTCTTTATAAATCATTCCCTGTTGGATTTTTTGCATCACCGCTGGATCATCAAAGTCAAGCTCCAGTATCAGCTGCTCACTTTGCATCATTGCTTCCTTTACTTTATCAGGAATACTGATCATGCCCGGGCAGAGCATGTGATTGGTACCAAACAGCCAGGACGGTGATTCCAATCCGTTTCCACTAATTTTCCATAACAGGCTATTTTCGCCGGCCCTTGCAGCGCCGAATGCTGTCAACAGCATCAATACAATAACAATTGTTCTTTTCATGACTAAAATAATTTTAGGTTTAAGTTTAGATTCATATTATATGTATCAGGAAGTGTTAATTTATTACAGGAATTTGTAATATTTTTGATGCAAATGATACTTATGTTAATGTATGGAGGATTTCAAGGCAGTTATTGATCAATATTACCCCATCCTGTATAAAATCGGCAGGTCTTTTACCGGAAACAAAGCCGACTTTGATGACCTGTATCAGGAAATGCTGATCCAACTATATCATTCCATAAACAGCTTTAGGGGTAATTCAAAACCATCCACCTGGATATACAGGGTGGCGTTAAATACTGCTCTTACATTCAACCGTAATAACAATAAAAAGAACAGAGAAGTAAAACAGAATGACCTCCGTGCTTTAGAGAACAAACCAGACTCTGATCCTGATTCTGTGGCAACTGAACAAAAAATTGAGCTTTTATACGCATGTATTAATGAACTTAGAAATGATGAAAAAGCATTGATTTTACTGCATCTTGAAGAAAAGCAGTATGATGAAATAGCAGAAATTACAGGCCTTAGCAAATCAAATGTAGGTGTAAAGCTTCTTCGGACAAAAAAACATCTGCAAAAACTAATGAAGGAGAAAGGCTATGAGCAACTTTAATGTAAAAGAAATATGGGCTGAGAGCACTAAAAAAGCCGACAATCATTACAAGGGTATTGGTGACGTGGAAAAGCTTGCCCGCAAGAAAAGTAAGGATATTCTGCAGAAGATACATCGTAATATGCTGCAGGAAACATTTTCCACAGTAATTTTAACAGTAGTTGTTGCAGTAGGTGCATACTACTACAACCCTCTGGTGCTTTATGGCTTTCTTATTATTACAACCATCACCATGTATATAACATTAAAGGAATATTATAAATTCAGAAGAAGAGTGAAAAATGTAGCCCAGCAGAATATAATAGTAGCACTTCGGGATTATATTCAGCTAACAGGCCGATACCTAAAAAGACTAAAACTGTTAGTCAACTACTTAACTCCAGTTGCTTCTTTCATATTCGTTACCATTATAGTACTTGCCGATGCTGAAGGCAGGTCAACAAAACTGATTCTGCTGCATTTTGGCCTCACCCTTTTAATAATAATCCCATTAATTATCTTTATAATCAGGTTTGCAAATAAAAAATACATCTGGTGGCTCTACGGAAGGCAACATGAAAAGCTGAAAGAAACACTCCACAGCCTGGAGGATCATACAGTTGTATCAACTGATGAGTAAGTAGTTACACTACTCTACCAACAATCCTGTTCCACTTTCATCAGCTTATCTGTGTTAAATCCCAGCTTCCGCGCTTTTTCCACCAACTGCCTGTAAGTTTTCTCATCCAGTTGCAGATCACGAGCCAATATCCAAAGGTATTTTCGTGAAGGCGAACCTACCAGCACATGCCGGTAATCATCATCCAAATCCAGGATGTAATAATCACCACCGAATGGCCAGAAAAAAACCACTTTCAACTTTCCCGGTTCCGATTTATCAGGAACACGAGCTGTACCTGTTGCCTTTTTTACTTCGGAAGGATTCTCTACCGGACGCCCCCTGTTGACTACTTTTATCTTTCCGTTTTCTTTCAGACTGTAGGTAGCCGTAACACATTTTAAACCTTCTTCAAATCCATGAGGGAAACGGGCTATCTCATACCAGGTGCCTGCATATTTCTGTATATTCACTTCTTTTACCGTGGGCAGCTCACGCGCAGAACGGCAGCAAAATAAACTTATCATAATAATGGGTATTAATAAGGAGTACTTGTAATATCTCATAAAAACAGCTTTCTTAAGATCAGACATTCCAGCCACAAATTAAGTTCACCCTGCCACTAAAAAACCTATCCGACTTCAGTGATTACTAAGGTGATTTTTCTCAATGAAATTAACTGCATTTTACAGAAACCATCGCCCCTTTTTATAGTTGCCCTTACTAACTTCAAAAACCTTTCTATACAGAAAAAGAATATCTTTATTGTTGGATCAGATGATTTTAATCTGAGCGAACTCAGTACCATTAAAGACGCAGACCAATATAACTTTGAATCACTTCTGCAGAAAGAAGAAATATACAGTAAAGCGCAGAAGCCTGATGTGGAAAAAAGCCTGAACAAAGCCCGCAACATACTGGATAATTATGATGGCAGTATAGATGGCATTATCGGCTTTTATGAGCTAAGCCTGTTATCTACTCCTGAATCAGCTCCATAATCTTATGAAACACATCAGTGTTCTCAAAAACACCTGTGAAATTTTCTGCACCGGGGCCAAAAGCAAATAGCGGAACCAAAGCAGCAGAATGTCCGCCGGTGGCAAAGGCAGGCGTTAGCTTGTTGTAATCCTCCTTGTTTTCATAATCGGCACTTAGCGTAAAGCCTCCGGTTTCGTGATCAGCGGTAACAATCACCAGGGTATTACTATTCCTTTCTGCGTATTCCCTGGCTACTTTCACAGCATCCTGAAAATCCAGCACCTCCCCGATCATGTATTCCGTATCATTTTCATGCCCGGCCCAATCTATCTGCGAGGCTTCCACCATCAGGAAAAAAGGATTGCCACTTACATCAAAATAATCCAACGCACCAATAGTGGCACGTGAGAGGAAATCACCGCGCTTGCTTGCCACCGGCATCGCTTCTGCCGCCGGCAGAAATCCGTATTTTTTGTCCTTAGTAAAACCATCTTTAGAAAGAATTTTACCGGTATCAACCACGAAACCCTTTTCTTCAAGGCTATCCAGGAGATTTTTCCTGTCCGGACGCTCTGAAAAGTATTTGTATCCGCCTGCGGCGAAATAATCCACAGTAGAATACTGCAACTGACGGGCAATTTCATATTCCATATTACGATCGGATACATGAGCATAAAAAGCTGCCGGGGTGGCATGAGTTATTGAAGAAGTGGCTATCAGCCCGATTTTATGTGTTTCCGCCAGTAATTCACTGATGTTTGTGATATTTGAAGAATCAGTATCAACACCCACTGCCCCATTGAAGGTTTTCCTGCCACTACTAAAAGCCGTACCACCGGCCGCGGAATCAGTGATCTTATCGCTTTTGGAAGAGGTACGCACCAGGCCCGTGTATGGAAATCGTGTAAAAACTGATTCTTCACCATAGTAAAAGGTAATGGAAGCCTGGGATAGTCCCATGCCATCTCCTATGAGTAGAATAATATTTTCCGGAACAGTCTTTCTATCTCCCTCCTTCGCCTGTTCTTCCTGTTTTATGTTTTCACAGGAAAGTACACTAAGGACTACAAGTGCACAGCAGAGATTTAAAATCTTCGTCATCTTAAAATTTTTCGTCAAAAATAATAATAGGTACAATGAAAAGTATATTTGCAGATTAATTCTGCAAGAAGAACTGCCATTTTAAAAAATATAGCGCAAGCAATACAGAATGATTTTAAACAACAATCTCGATACTGCAAGTGTTTAATTTCCATTAATTTCGCAGGGCGAAAAAGGCTTGCTTATTTAAAATCATTATAAATTCACTGTTATTAGAATAACAATGTTATTTTTTTAACAGTAAAGCTTGTAAAATACAGAACAACACCCTATTTTTGCATCAGAAATTTGGATCAAACGATCAAAAGAAAAAATTAGCAACATATAATTGGAGGTAAAAAATTATGGCTAAAATTAAATCGCTGGAGGATCTGAAGAAGATGAAATCGGATCTCCAGGGCAAAATCACCATCAGGGAGCAAAGTGAAAACCCTGATTCACACGTGCAGATAAGAGTGGCTATGGCTACCTGCGGGATTGCTTCCGGTTCCAAGGAAGTTATGGACTTTCTGATCCAGGAAGCCGAAAAACGCAATATCGACGCCGTGGTAACCCAAACCGGCTGCATGGGCTATTGCCATTCCGAGCCTACTATTGAGGTTATTCGCCCCGGTGAAGAAGCAGTGATCTACGGTAACGTGGATACAAGAAAAGCAGATGAGATAATGGAAAAACATGTCAAACGTGGCGAACTGGTGGATGGCATCATCCCGGTAACGCACAGAACCATTGACGAAACCAAATAATCAGGAGGAAATCAGTATGGCAAAGCATAAAATGCATTTGTTGGTATGTGGCGGAACCGGTTGTATTGCCTCTTCCCATGCCGACATTGCAAAAGCGTTGAACGAAGCCCTCGATACTAAAGGGCTTGCAGATGAAGTTCAGGTTGTGACCACGGGATGCTTCGGTTTCTGTGAAAAAGGGCCCATTGTTAAAGTGCTGCCCGATAACACCTTTTACGTGCAAGTCCAGCCGGAAGATGCTGAACAGATCGTGGAAGAACACGTGATCAAAGGAAGAAAAGTTGAAAAATTGCTTTTCAAAGATCCTGAAAATGACCAAAGGATCAGTGATTCGGCTCATATGGACTTCTACAAGAAGCAGATCCGTATCGCGCTTCGCAACTGCGGAGTTATTAACCCCGAGAGCATCG
>JBEPXQ010000091.1:0-6652 GCA_041641835.1 Bacteroidales bacterium | reverse complement strand
TTGTATCTTCGTCAAAACTCTTGGAACTATGTTTGGACGAAATTTTTACATCGCGCTGGGGAATCTTATCTACTCTGTTTACTATGGTAATTTGCTTTATAAAATGATGCCTCAAAAAGATCTTTTTGGTCATATAAAGAATTATATCACTCCCAATGAAGACGGGGATGATGAGTTTGGAACCAATAACAGCTTCTATTGTATATTCGAGATTGAAAGGCTAATGGATAATCACACTGACCCATATGCGGCGTTTCGGGTATTTGAAAAGTACTTCTCTACAAACCAGAAAATTTTCAACCGGAGGATTAAAACAGAAATGAATGATTTGATGCACTGCCTGGAAAATCAAAATGGCAGGTTGCAATCAAGGTCTTTTTTTATAAAATACCACAAACTTACCTCTATGCCTGTTAAACAGGCCAGTGCGCGTTGATATGTTTCAGCTCCGGCTTTGAACATTACATTAAAATTATCTGTTTCTTTGTCCATTATTAAGCATTATTAAATCAAGAAACAGATGATTTGCATTTTATCTCCTGAAACACGTCCGGCATTTAATATAGCCAGTGAAGAGTATTTAATGAAGAATATAGATGAAGATGTATTTCTTTTATACAGAAATGCTCCTTCAATCATAGTAGGGAAGCATCAGAATACACTTTCAGAGATCAACGTGGATTATGTGAAAGAAAACAATATTGATGTTATAAGAAGGCTTTCCGGTGGAGGCGCTGTTTTTCATGATCTTGGGAACCTTAATTTCGGATTTATCAAAAAAGGCGAAGATACTAACCTTGTTGATTTCAGGAAGTTTACCAAGCCAATTATTGATGTGCTGCAAAAACTAGATATAAATGCACGGTTTGAAGGTAGAAATGACATCACGATTGAAGGTAAAAAGTTTTCCGGGAATGCCGAGCATGTCTATAAGAACAAGGTTTTACATCATGGAACATTATTATTTTCTTCTAAAATGGGGGATCTAAGTAAGGCACTAAATGTTAATCCCCGAAAATTCCGTGATAAAGCAGTTAAATCCGTGCGCAGCAGGGTTACTAACATAGCCGAACACCTGGACAGGGAGATGGGTGTGGAAGAATTTGCCGAAATGCTGATGGATGATATCATGCAGATGAACCCAAACAGTACAAGATATGAATATACTGAGGGAGACATGGAAGCCATAAACGATCTGGTTGAAAAAAAATACGGCACCTGGGAGTGGAACTTCGGATACTCACCCAAATACAACTTCTCTAAATTTACAACCACATCAGGCGGACATATTGAAGTGAACCTTGACGTGGAAAATGGTGTTATAAAAAGTGCCAAATTTTTTGGAGATTTTTTCAGCAGTAAAGATATTTCTGATATTGAAAAAGAGCTGCAGAATATGCCGCACAATGAGCACAAGATCAGAGAAATGCTGGAAAAATATAGTATCGGCCAGTATTTCAATAAGGTTACGCTTGAGGAGCTGGTTGATAGTTTGTTTTGATCAAACTACCCCGGATTCTTTTCCGGGCCAAAACCAGATAATATGGATTTAAATCAACTATTGAACAGATTATGGGATGATTACACGCGGCAAAACCCCCATGCCCGGAAAGTTTATGATCTGTTTCAGCAGAAGGGCGAAAAAGTGGTAAATGACCACATCGCTTTTCGTACTTTCAACGATCCCAGGGTGGACGTTGACATGCTCGCCAGAGTATTCATCAAACATGGCTATCGTGAAAAGGGGGAATACAACTTCACAGCCAAAAAACTATATGCAAAACATTATGAGCATCCTGACAAGGACAAGCCACGGATTTTTATCAGCCAGTTGTTGCTGGATGAATTCAGCGATACACTGAAGATGGTTGTTCAAAAGCAAATCGACTGGATCCCGGCCGAAAAACTGCAATCGGATGAGCTGATACTCCTGGGTAATCTCTGGAAACCTATAAAATACAGCACTTATCAGGAGTTGCGAAAGGAATCAGAATATGCAGCATGGTTGTATGTAAATGGGTTCAGAGCCAATCACTTCACCGTAAATATTAATGAGCTGAAGCATTTTGATGATATCCGGGAGGTAAATTCTTTTCTTAAAGAGAATGGTTTTCTGCTCAATGATTCGGGTGGGGAAGTGAAAGGTTCACCTGATTTATTGCTGGAGCAGTCGAGCATAAAGGCGGGCAAGCAGGAAATAGAGTTTGAAGAGGGTAAATATGAAGTTCCCACCTGCTACTACGAGTTTGCAAAACGCTATCCTGATGAGGATGGAAATCTCTACTCAGGGTTTATTGCTAAATCAGCGGATAAGATCTTTGAAAGCACAGACTTTTACGGAAAAAAGCAATAGCTTTACTTGTATATCAGGAAAATGACGTTACGCTTGTGGATAGGGGGATCCTTCATTTTTTTCCATTCCCCGACGCTATATGTCATAGTCTGTTCATTTTTTCCTGTCAGTTCAATTCCAAGACTGATACGTGTGGATGCTGATAAAACTTTCAGCATAGCCTTGAACATCTTTAAATTACGATAGGGTGTTTCTATGAATATCTGTGTCTGGTCTTCCTTATGCACCAGTTTTTCAAGGAAGCGCAGTCGGTTGTCGCGGTTTTTGTCATCAATGGGCAGGTAGCCGTGAAATGAAAAGCTTTGCCCGGAAAATCCGCTTGCCATAAGCCCCAGCAGGATAGATGAAGGGCCGGTGAGTGGAACTACTTTCAGGCCGAACTCGTGTGCTTTTTCCACTATTCTTGATCCGGGATCAGCTATACAGGGCAGTCCCGACTCGGAGAGTACGCCAAGATCCTTGCCCTGCACAACCTGCATCATGATCTCCATCAGCTCATTGTCAGGGGTTTTCTTGCTGTACTCCACAAAGCTGATATCATCTACAGGTACAGGCATCCCGCTTTTTATAAGGTATCGCCGGGCAGTGCGTATGTTTTCAACGGCAAAGAACCTGAGCGCGTGCATTTGTTTAATCACCTCAAAAGGGAGTACGCTTTCAGGTTTAGAATCACTTAAAAGTGTGGGTAATAAATAAATTGTTCCTTTTTCCATATTAAAAATCCTGCCAGGGTAGCCGATCCAGATCAAGATTACCACCTGAAAGTACCAGCACTACTGTTTTGTTTTTTACTTTAATTTTTTGTTCAATTATGGCCGCCAAAGTAACACATGCAGAAGGTTCAACAATTATCTTCATTCTTTCCCAGATGAATTTCATGGCTTCAATTATTGATACGTCTTTTACCGTGACTACATCTTCCACAAAATTCATCATAACCGGAAAAGTGCGTGAACCCAGTGAAGTCAGGAGCCCATCTGCTATGGTATTTGGATTTACAGAAGGTATAAGCTCACCGCTTTTAAAGGAGCGAAAAGCATCGTCAGCACCTGCCGGTTCGGCGGCATACAGTTTTGTAGATGAATAGAAATAATGCACTGCCAGGGCTGTTCCGCTAAGTAAACCGCCGCCACCAACTGGAGTTATGATCATATCCGGTTCAGCATCCATCTGCTGCCTTATTTCGCTGGCAACGGTTGACTGTCCGGCAATTACAAGCGGATGATTATAAGGATGTATCTCTGTGGCGCCGGTTTTCGACATCACCTGCTTCAGACTTGTCTCCCTGGCTTTAAGTGTGGGTTTGCAGAAAGTTATCTGCCCGCCATAGCTTTTTACCGCGTTCACTTTAGATTTGGGTGCTGTTTCAGGCATAACTATGTAAGCAGGGATACCACGAAGGCGGGCAGCACGGGCAAGAGCCTGTGCATGATTACCTGATGAGTGAGTACAAACACCACGGGCTGACTCTGTAGCAGTAAGCGAAAATACGGCATTCACAGCACCCCTGGACTTAAAAGCGCCTGCTTTTTGGAAATTTTCTGCCTTGAAAAATATCTGTGCCTCAAATCTCTTGTTCAGGGTTTCGGATGAAAGGAGTGGAGTAAAGTGTACTTTTCCGGCAAGCCTTTCTCTGGCTTCAAGCAGCGCTTCTTTCCCAGGAAGATCATCAGGCAGTGTTACTTTCTTCATCGCTGAATATCTTGCAGTAGTTTATCAGTGGCTTTATCAATCATTTCATAAACACGGTCAAAACCTTCGGGGCCGCCAAAATAAGGATCCGGTACACTGATGTTTTCACCCGGGTATAGATAATTCATCAGCATTTTTACTTTCCGGCTGTCTTCTTTAGACCGTGCTAGCTTAATGATATGTCCGTAATTGTCTTCATCCATAGGAATGATCAGATCGAAATTATCGAAATCTTCAGTGATAAACTGCCTTCCTCTCAAATCACTGATGTCGTTGTCATACTTCAGTAATGTTTCCACTGATCGTGGGTCGGGGGCTTCATTAACATGGTAATCGGCTGTGCCGGCGGAGTCCACCTTGATATCCATGCCGCGTTCAGATATTTTTTTACGCAATATTCCCTGTGCCATGGGGGACCGGCAGATATTACCGAGACAAACCGTTAGTATTTTTTGCATCTGTTTATATTTTTAATTTTACTTCTCCCGTGATTTAGGCGGGTGACGAACAAAACTTTAAACGCGATTATTATAACTATTTTACGATCAATCACATAAGGGTTAAAGTTTTGTCATGGTCTGGTTTATATAAAGTTGATTGAATAAAAGCGGTGTAAAAAAACACCGGCTAACTAAAGGCTAGCCGGTGCAAAGTTAACATATTATGTCAGATTTCTCTTAACCTTTAATTTTCTTATCAAGTTCATTTACATAGCTGTTAAACTGCTTGTCAGTATCCACCAGGTTTGAAACCGTTTTGCAGGCATGCAACACGGTAGCATGATCTTTATTACCGCAATGCAGGCCTATAGTTGCCAGGGACGACTTGGTATATTTCTTAGAGAAGAACATTGCCAGCTGCCTGGCCTGTACTATTTCGCGCTTCCGGGTTTTGGAAACGATCATTTCAACCGGGATATTAAAATAGTCACTGATTATTTTCTGAATGTAATCGATTGAAATCTCTTTGGATGTATTCTTCACATACTTGTCAATCATCTGCTTGGCCAGATCAAGCGTGATGGCTTTTTTATTGAGTGACGATTGGGCGAGTATGCTGATAAGAGCGCCTTCCAGTTCGCGGATATTTGTGGTGATGGAATAAGCAAGATATTCCACTACTTCAGCGGGCATTTCCACACCCTCGCTGTATAATTTCTTACCCAGGATGGCCATACGGGTTTCCAGATCAGGAACCTGAAGGTCGGCAGCAAGCCCCCATTTAAATCGCGACAGCAAACGCGGCTTCATGCCCTGCATTTCCACCGGTGCTTTATCTGAGGTGATCACAAGTTGTTTTCCTTTTTGATGCAGGTGATTGAAGATGTGGAAAAAAACATCCTGTGTTTTTTCTTTGCCTGAAAGGAATTGAACATCGTCAATGATCAAGGTATCGATCATCTGGTAGAAATGCATAAAATCATTCTGGTTGTTGTTTCTTACAGAATCGATAAATTGATTTACAAACTGCTCTGAAGAAACATACAGCACTGTTTTTTCCGGGAAATTATCCTTTACCTGTATCCCGATAGAATTTGCCAGATGGGTTTTCCCGAGACCTACCTTACTATATATGAAAAGCGGATTAAATGCAGTTTTTCCCGGATTCTGGCCCACGGCATATCCGGCCGAGCGGGCAAGTCTGTTGCAGTCGCCTTCCACGTAGTTGTCGAAACTATAGTTTTCGTTAAGTTGGGAGTTTACCTTTATCTTTTTTATTCCCGGTATTATAAATGGGTTAGGTATCTCTTTTGAGTTGCTTCTGTTCAGATCTAATGGCATAGATACGGAAGGGTTTTTAGTGGCACTTTTGTTGCCGGTTGGCATGTTAACCGTGTAGGGTTGCTTATTATGGAAAGAGTTATCCATAATAATGCTGTATTCCAGACGCCCTGTGTTTCCCAGTTCCTTTCTAATGGTCTTTTTAAGCAGGCTGATGTAATGTTCTTCCAGCCATTCATAGAAAAACTGACTGGGCACCTGTATGGTTAATACACTATTATTAAGACGTAAAGGTTTGATAGGTTCAAACCAGGTCTTATAACTTTGGTAATTAATGTTATCCTTAATTACTTTAAGGCAATTTGCCCAGATTTCTTTATGATCAGTTTTTTGATCCGTATTCATTCCTGTACTCCAGCTACATGATTTGATTAACTCTACTGCTTTTCTACCGTGCCTCCACGAGGCGAAATATTTTACAAAGATTCGTGAAAAAAAGTTAGTATTCAAGCCCCGTTGGGTCTTGATTTTCTACTAATTTTTTATTACAGGAAGTGATCGCATTGGTGTCTGTGTATTTTCATATTTCTTTATTTAAATTATATTTATTCAACATAAAAACAATTCGGCTCAGCAAAAAACGCTTCAGCTTTTCACCGGTTTTTTTTCTCCTCTGGAGTTGATTTAAATCATGAAAAGAGAGATTTTTGAACCCGGGAGGATTATGTTCATGCTAACTGCCCGAATACCGGGGGATAACAATAATCGTATCTTCTTTTCATTGGCAGTACAATATTAAATAAATGTTTCGTCGAATGAAAGCAATTGGACTTAATTTTTTGTAATTTGTATTTGATATAAATTTCCAGATAATATATTTTGGAAG
>JBEPXQ010000090.1:0-6731 GCA_041641835.1 Bacteroidales bacterium | reverse complement strand
TACTATTCGCAGGATATGGATGTCGGATGCCACCAATTTGAACTTTGATGCCGGAACATCCCATTTGCATTTTCTTGATCAGAGTTCTTCATACCAGCTGCTTGAAATGAACCTGCTTAACGGAGGCTCCCAGTTTTTTCATAATGTAACCTTTACCAAGAAATCCACCCACAGCCTGCTGGAGCAGAAAAATACACAGGGCTATTTTAACCGGCTCACCATGGATACTGACGCAAAAATTTTAGGAAGATCGGTTTCCGATACCCTGATATTTACTCCTGGTCATACCTATAAACTGGATCATACCCAAACCCAGATAATTAATAATCACTGGCAGGTAAGAGGAAACAACTGCTTTTCCATCAACCTTGAATCAACACATAAGAATTACCAGGCCAAAGTGAAAAAAGACACGGGCATAGTATCCGGCGACTTCATTAACATGCGCGATATAAGAGCTATTGGCGGTGCTGCATTCTACGCGGGTAATTTCAGTACGGATATTAGCAACAATGACAACTGGCTCTTTCAAAATGGCCCATCCTATGTTTATGGTTTACCCGATACAACTTACTTCCAGATAGGAGGTACAGCTACTTTATCGTCTGTAAATTTCAATGGTTCTGCTTCCACGCTGTATCAGTGGTCAACAGGAAGCTCGCTTGATTCCATAGTGGTGGATTCTTCAGGATGGTATTATGTCACCGTTACCTATGCCAGTAACTGTATAGTGGAAGATTCAACCTATCTCGACTGCATGCTGGATGTGGATTTTCTTAGCACGGAAACCAGCTGTTTCGGAACCGCTGACGGTTCTGCACAAATTATTCTTCCTGACACTTCCTGGAGTTATAATTTCCTGTGGGAGACCGGTGACACCACCCAGTTGCTTAGTGGATTACATGCGGGATGGTATGAGGTGAAGGTAACCGCCAACGAGCTTTGTGTTACCTGGGACAGTGCCCTGGTTCAGCAGCCGCCGCCTGTGGAGGTTCCGCTGGAGGATACTGCCTTTTGTGAAACCAATGACAGTCTGCTGCTGGATGCGGGCAGCCAGTTTCTGGGCTATCAGTGGCATGATGGCTATACCAAACAAACCAGGGTTGTGTGGGAAACAGACACATTCATTCTGTCCGTTATGGATACAACAGGCTGCTGGAGCCCGGGTGATACCATTGTTGTATCTGAAGATTCGGTTCCTAAGCTGGAGCTTGGTGATGATAAATCGCTCTGCCTGTTTGAAACTGCGCTAATTGAAGCTCTCCCCGGATGTGATGCCTATCTCTGGAATACCGGGTCTGTGAAAGATCAAATTACTGTGCATCATACAGGAAAATACTGGGTTGATGTATGGAAAGGAAGCTGCATGGCCAGTGATACTATTACAATGATACCTTGTGATCCGGAATTTGACATCCCAAATGTTTTCACTCCCAACGGCGATGGATTTAATGACCGATTTGCTCCGGTTATAACCAATATTATTGAAGCAGAAATGATCATCATTAATCGGTGGGGAAAAGAAATATTCCGAACCCGTGAAATGAAAACAGGGTGGGATGGAACTATCAATGGAAGAAAATGTTCTGAAGGAGTGTATTATTACGTGATAAATTATACAGAGTTTATCACCAAACAAGAGCAGTATGATAAGTCAGTGAGTGGAAGTGTTACGCTGCTAAGATAACCAGGGTACATGAAAAATTCATCTTTATTGCTCACCTTCCACCATCTTTTTTGACCTCTTCAGTGAGCAGTAGTTTTAACAAGCAAAAGGTTTTGCAGGAATAGCAGTGTGTGATGTGGCTCTGATCTGATGCAGAATTCAGCTGGTGGCAGAAATGACTGGCAGCACAATTTCACCGGTATGCATAAATGCAGTTATTTAAATTTGATATATAAAGTTGAACAAATTCCCGCTATCAGGCATTATACTGTTGCATAAACACAAAAACTTAAATAACTATGGATGATTCTAAAAATCTTAAAATTGAAGGAAATTGGAATGAAATCAAAGGTAAGCTCAAACAAAAGTATGGTCAGCTAACCGATGACGACCTGCAGTTTACTGAAGGCAAAGAAGAAGAACTTCTCGGTAGGCTTCAGAAAAAGACAGGCAAAACCAAAGATGAGCTTAAGGATGAGATATCAAAAATGTGATATCCGAAAGCCAAAAGGCAACGCTTAATTACTAACAAAAACCCAACTTTTATGACAAAAAAAACTATTTCTCTGTTACTTTCAGCCTTATTTCTGGTGTTCCTAACCGCCTGTAATCAAACAGGTGAAACAGATCAGGAGATGGATAATGAGTCAGAAGAACTTATTGAATCCGATGATCAGGAATTTGAAAGCCTGGAGTCCGAATTTGAAGAAATTGGTGATGCCATCAATGACTTATTCGAAAATGACCAGGATAATTTTGAGGAATCAGCTAATGAAGTGCTGAATGATCTCAACCGTAAAATTGATGAAGTCCGCACTGATATTAATGATTCTGGTGAGGACAACCAGGAGCTTCAACAGGAGCTGGATGAACTGGAAGCTAAGGCTGATGAAATTGAGCAGGACCTTAACAATCTTGATGCTGAAACGGAAGAAGAAATGGCAGAGGCCAAAGAATCTATCCGTGAAAAGTTTAACGAGATTGAGCAGGATATCCAGAAACTTGACGATGAAGATGAATACTAATTTTAAACCGGCGGGTGAAGAGTTCTAAGATGATATCATAACTCCATTCACCCGTGCTTTTTACTTATTAACTTTTAAAACTATTTCAAAATGATACGATGGATAATAGCTTTTTTAATACTCGCGTTAATAGCTGCACTTTTTGGTTTTGGTGGAATAGCCGCCGGCCTGGCTGAAATTGCCGAAATATTGTTTTATATTTTTATAGTGCTGTTTGTTCTTTCACTGGTTGTTTCCATTTTCAGGAAACCGCGTGGATAGCTATGCCAGTATAATGGCAACAGATAAAAGGAAGAAGGTGCTCTCGTAATATGAAGAAAATATGGAAAGTTGCTTTAAAGGTACTTTTGTGGACAACAGGTATTTTACTGGGATTGATATTGTTGATAACGATCTCCCTGCGTATTCCTGCAGTCCAAAATTATGTCGCTGATAAAGCTGTTTCTGTAGCTTCTAACAAACTTGAAACTAAGATTGAAATCGGGAGCATCTTTGTTCTTCCTCCCAATAAAGTTACACTCAATCAGCTTTATGTAGAGGGAACACAAAATGATACACTGGCCTATATTGATAAGCTTAGCCTCAATATCGGCCTTTTTCAGCTTCTGAAGAATAAAATTGAGATCAACAAATTCAAACTTGAATCGGTTACCGCCAGAATAAAACGTTATGGCACCGACAGTACCTTCAACTTTGAATTTCCCGCCCTGCAAAAAGATAAAGTACCTGCCCGGGCTGAAAAAGATACCTCCGGCGCTTCCTGGACTTTTGATATTGATAAAGTTTTTTTAGATGATATAGACTTTAGTTTTGATGACCAGTTTACGGTTAATGAATTTGCTACCAGGCTGGGAAAGCTCAGGCTGAAAATCGATCACCTGGATCCCGGAAAATCAGATTTCGGTGTGAAATCCCTGCTAATCGCTGATACATACATAGACGTTGTCATGCGTTCAGCATCTGAAGACACGACACAACAGGAGTCGGAAATGCCTGATATTTCAGTGGAGGAATTTATCAAACTGGCCAACGTGAATGTAAAATTCGTTAATGAGGTGGACAGACAGAATCTGCAGATAAATAATGCACATCTGAATATAGAACCTTCTAAAATTAATCTGGCTGATAATCTTGTGGTTATTGATAAGATCAATCTCCACGATACTCATATTGATTTTGTTACATCAACCGATACAGTTACTCCTGCTGATTCTGAAGCTGTGAGTGATACAGCAGCCATGCCATGGCGCATAGCAGTGCATGAATTAGAAATGGAAAGCAACAGCCTTAATTTCAGCAATCGTGATGAGCCCGAAAAAGCACGTGGTCTGGACCCTGCGCATGTTTCAATAGATGAGCTTGCAGCAAATATTAATGATATCCGTTTCACCTCCGATACATTAAAGGCAGCTGTAGCTAACCTGGAATTTAGTGAAGGCGGTGAATTCACACTTAGAAAATTTGCTGCTGATATTGGAATGGTCAATGACAGGATCTTTCTTCAGAAAGGAATACTGCGTACAGATCATACGAGCATGGATATGGACCTGGTAGCTGAAAATGTGAATTTTGAAGAACTTGAGCAACATCTGGGCGACATCCTGCTGGATGTAAATGTAAGTAATGGTGCTTTTCATCGCAAGGACCTGCTGTACTTCTATCCCCAATTCAGTCGGCAGAATCCATATGATATGCAAAGGTTTTTTCTGGCTGCCGACCTTGAAGGCAGGGTGGATGATCTTAGCATAAATAATTTCAGAGCAGCGGTTGACCGCGATGTTATTGTCCGGCTGCATGGCAACATCAGCGGTTTACCCGATGTAAAGAAAGGCTATGCTGATATAACAATCGACAGCCTTTTTGCCCGCGGCGACAGGCTTCGAAGAAATCTTCCGGATACTATGATCCCGGAAAATATTACTATCCCTGCCCGGATTTTACTGGATGGCTTTGTGCAGGGTGATGTGAATGAGCTGAAAAGCAAGCTCAATATGCAGAGCACTGCTGGGAGCTTTAACACCACGCTGGACGCTAAAAGTGATACTGCCGGTTCATATAACTTTAATTTTTCTTTTAATACAGATGGCATTGAGGCCGGAGAAATTGTGGAAATGGGCGATACGCTCGGTATGATGGTGCTTGCGCTGGAAGCTGATGGAACTGTAAAGGACTTTGAAACCTTTAACGCCAGCATCAACATGACAGCGGATACACTCACGCTTATAGGTTATCCATATAATAACCTCAGTATAAATGGTGATATTGCCAACAATTATTTCCGTGGAAGGGCAGAGATGAAGGACAGTAATATCCTGTTTACCTTCGATGGGATGATAGACAATCGTGACTCTATACCGGTGGCAGATTTTATACTCAACCTGAAAGGAGCTGACCTGAAGAAACTCAATTTGAGTGAAGAGGAATTCAGAATGGCTCTTGATGTGGAAGCCAATATCAGAGGTTCTGATCCTGATAATCTTAATGGCGAGCTTTCAATAAATGATATCATAGTAGTTGATGCTGACAGTACATACAGGGTTGACTCCATCAAGGTGCTGGCCCGCAATAAGCAGGATATGATAAAGCTGCAGTTGAACTCCGATTTTATTCATGGAGAATATTCCGGCTCGGTAAAATTCCGGGATATTTCAGGCACTGTGCTGGCTCATATAAACTCATTTCTCGAAATAAGCCAGGACCAGCTTCGGGAAACCGAAATCCCCAGGCAATTTAACCTTGATCTGGAAGTGGAGGATCATCCCTTAATCTCGTCCTTTTTACTCAACGACCTTAGCCAGTTTAATGGCCTGAAAATTAAAGCGCGTTACAATCAGGATGAAAAACTTTTTACAGTGGAAGGAACTGTAATGCCGCTGCAATACAATGATCTGGAAATTGACAGCCTCCGGCTGATGGTGAATTCGGAGGATTCGGCACTGAATTTTTATGTTAACTCTTCCGGTATTTACCAGGATCCTCTACACATACCGGGTATAAAAGCTGATGTAACCCTGGCTAACCAAAGGGCAGGATGGAATTTCAAAATTCTGGATAAGGAAGGAAATGATGAATATAACCTAAAGGGTTATATACGCAGATCACAGGAGGCCATTATTGCAAATATCAGTAATAATAACCTGATATTGAATAGTAAAGACTGGAATATAGACCTGGATAACGCGATTATGTTTTACGATGACAGCACCAGTATTCAGCATTTCAGGCTCAGCAGAAATCAGCAGGTGATGAGGATTGAACAGGTTGCAAATAAAGGGGAAGGTGATAAAACACAGGTGAATTTTGATAATTTTCACCTGAGTACGCTCACGAATATAGCTACCACCAGCAACTTCGCTGATGCTGTTTTAAATGGCCGCTTTTCCGTTGATGAAGGTGAATTTGCAGGCATTACGGCCGATCTTAATATGGAAGATGTTATCCTCTTCAATAAAAAGGTTTTTACCAAAGCTAATATTGATGCAAGTCTTACTGAAGGAAATAAAATAAAATTTGCGGCTGATTTTGAGCAGGATCAGGGGAAAATGAATGTTGACGGCTCTATGACCACGGGCGAAGAACCTGACCTTTCCGCGGATGTTATGATTGATAAGATCAACCTTCATAGCTTTCAGCCTTTTCTTGAAGAAAGTGTAGATTCCCTTTCAGGATTGCTGAAAGCGGATATCAAACTCACAGGTAGTCCCTCAGAACCTGATATTGCCGGGAATATACAGCTTATCCAGGGCTATGTCTTTCCCTCTGTTCTAGGAACCGGCTTTAGGATAAAGCACAATGTTATGAGATTTAAAAATGACAACCTGCTGCTGGAAGATTTCACAATCTATGATGAAACCGGCAGGAAAGCATATTTTAATGGCAGCGTTGAAAATCTTACTCAGGGTACCATGCGTTTAAATCTTCGTGCGGAAGCCACTGCATTTACATGGGTAAATAGCAACCTGGGAAACTATGAGCTTTTCTATGGTAAGCTCACCAATGACCTGGATGCCTCTATTACCGGTCCGCTCAATGCTCTGGAT
>JBEPXQ010000089.1:0-6796 GCA_041641835.1 Bacteroidales bacterium | reverse complement strand
TCTTGGTAATATCAGAACCACTGTGGATTTTTGTCTGACCTGAAATAACAAAGTCACCTCCTATAATAAGTGTTCCTCCATTAATGTTTAAATTACCACTGATGCTTGATGCACCACCAACAACTTCCAGTGTAACTCCTGAATTTAAGGTAACATTTTTACCATTTATTAGAGCACCTTCAACCAAAACACTACCTGCATCGGTAATATCGATATGATGGCTTACTTCTAAATCAGAGTTAGTAGTTAAAGAACCGCCCCAAACTTTAAGATGCTTCACTGAAATATTGTTTTCAGCTATAACTTCACCGGTGCTATTAATATTAAGGTTACCATTACCTGTAATTGATCCGTTTTGAGAAATGATAATTACACCGGCAATTGTAGTATTGTTTAATTCAATATTGTGATCTACAAAAACGGTATCACCACTACCCACCCAGTTAGGCTTATTCTTACCAGCCCAGGTATTTTTCTGGTTCCATTTTCCGTCTTTGGCAGTGTAATAATTGGTTGCAGTTGCAGTTAAGATACCTGTTATTACAAGTGCTGTTGTGATGATGATTTTTAAGCTAAAAGTTTTCATTTAAAATTCCCCCTAATTAAATTTCGTTGTTCTGCCTTCTATTTGGCAAAGCCTATGCCAGCGAGGTAAAAAAATGCTATCCTCCTGTCTCCTTGCCTTTTACATCTTTTGCGGAAAGAGCTATTTTTCCCTGTGCGGGAATTTTATTTCACATTGGGAAGCTGTGTGGCAAATGGGATAAAATGAAAAGGAATCTTTTTCACTGGAAATTTCATCAGGAAGCAAACTAAGAATGGAGTTTATTGAGATTTTCCATTCTGGCTCTTTTGTGCTGGTTATGTTTTATTTACAATTATTGCACGCACTATTTTTTGAGGGTACAACCGATAAGCCAAAGAAGCAACTGAGCTCAAAACCGGAAAATAATCAGAAGAAAAGAAAAGGAGCAGCAGCTTCGCTAAAGGTGCTTTCCTAAAACTGGAAATATATAAAAGGCTGAACTTCTGCTGATTTAGCCTGATACAAAATAATTACCACCACAGCTGCAATTACGATCTTAGCCCAAACAGGTATTCTAATGAACCAGTCTGTGTATAATTTTTTAAATGATTTGGGCAGCCAGTGCACAACAAATCCCATCAGCATGATGGCGAATATCAGCCAGTATGATTGAATCATCCGGGGTATCAGCTCGCCACCGAAGTAATTGAACATCCTGTGCAACATGAGGCCTACAGTTTGCATATCCCGCGCGCGGAAAAACAACCAGGCAAAAGTTACCAGGTGAAAGGTTAGGAATACGGCTATAAAATGCGATAACCAGTTTTTTCTCTTTTCTACCTTGTTGCCAAACAGCGACATCCATCCTTTATGCAGCGCCAGCCCCAGGCCGTGCAGGCCTCCCCAGATGATAAAGCGCATGGCTGCACCGTGCCACAAGCCACCAAGTAGCATGGTGATCATCAGGTTGATATAGGTTCTGGTTTTCCCTTTACGATTTCCGCCCAGGGGTATATACAGGTAATCTCGCAGCCAGGAAGAAAGTGAGATATGCCAGCGGCGCCAGAAATCAGTAATATTAGCAGCTTTGTAAGGAGAATTAAAGTTCCAGGGCAGGCGGAAGCCTAATAGCAGTGCTACGCCAATGGCGATGTCGGTATAGCCTGAAAAATCGCAATAGATCTGTAGCGAATATCCATATAGCGCCATCAGGTTTTCAAAGCCGGTATAAGCTCCCGGATCAGCAAATACACGATCCACAAAGTTGATGGATATATAGTCGGAAATGAGCATCTTTTTAATCAGCCCGTTCAGGATGAGAAAAAAGGCGTGTCCGAATTCTTTTTTACTAAGGCTGTATTTCTGATAAAGTTGCGGCACAAAATCAGCCGCCCTTACGATCGGTCCTGCAACCAGCTGCGGGAAAAATGAAACATAGAAGCCGAAATCAATGATATTTTTCACAGGCTTTGTTTTTCCGCGATAAACATCCACCGTATAGCTGATGGTTTGAAAGGTGTAAAAGGAAATTCCCACAGGAAGAATGATTGCCCCCACATCAAATGAACTTCCTGTGAAGCTGTTAGTCCACGCAGCCAGCCAGTCCACCACTTCAATGTTTGCATTGAATATGCGGTTAAAAACATCAGTAAAAAAGTAGGAGTATTTGAAATAGGAAAGAAGACCGATATTAACCATCACACTGAGGGTGACAAACAACTTCTTCTTCCATTTCCGGGAACTGGTATAAATCAGATTACCAAGGAAGTAATCAACAATGGTTGAGAATATTAGCAGACTGAAAAAATAGCCTCCGCTCTTGTAATAAAAGAACAGGCTAAGCAAAAAGAGGTATCCATTTCTTACGGGATTCTTTTTATACAGTACGGAATAGAATATTAACAACAAAAAGAAAAAGGCCCAGAAGGAAAAGCGGGTAAATAGCATTGGCTGCTGCGGATCGTAGATAAATATGTCTTTAAGCCATTCCATCCATTTAATTTTTAGCTTGTTCCTTTAGCGCAGCTGCATGTTTCTTTAAATGAAATTCACCCCAGGCCTGCATAATTGCACTGAATAACAGATCGCCCTGCAGCTGGTAGCCTCTCCGGTTAAAATGCAAACGATCACGTGCAGTAAGTCCGGCGCGATACCAGGTTGATACTGAGTTCAGCTCTCCCATTACCTGATAAAAGTTCCAAAAGGCAAGCTGCTGATCCTGTGCTATTTCCTCCATCACCTCAACAGCATCTGCATTATTCCGGTTCAGGTATCTTCTGTAGCGGTAGTTATCTCCCGGTGCCGTGATCAGAAAAGCAGCAGTAGGCGCAGCAGCCTGCAGCCGCTCAAGCAAAAGCCGGTAATTGTATCTGAACGACTGCGCATTAAATCTTTTCATATAAGCGTCATTGGTGCCCAGCGAAATAATAACCAGTTGCGGATTAACAGCACTCAGGTGCTTCTGCAAAAGCTCGCACCTTAACCATGAAGGAACTTCGGCGCCATTTACTCCTGCCGAATGATACACAATTCCGGGTTCTTCATTATCAAGGCTAAGGCCGTGGAGTACGTAATCATCTTTCACGGGCAGCGTATCCCGCTTTTTCAGTATAAAACTTATTGAATCCATCAATTCCCCGAAGCCATAGCGGGTAAATCCATAATCAGAATTATATTGCATGCTGTAATTAAGCGAGGTATCTGCAGGAACAAGTATCCACCTGGCAGTATCAAGCTGCTGAAATACCCTTACCTGATCAAACAGGTATTCATGCCTGTTTTTATCTCTCATCCAGACGGTGAATGATGCACCAGAATCTCTGCTAAAAACAGCCACTCCTCCCATTCCCAGGCTACAGCTTGTATCACGCTGTACATTCCGGCAGTTTTTCCATCTACCCGAATATTTCACCCTGTAATTCCATGGGTTATTGGTATTTGCCATTTTATAGGGAAAAACAAATCCACGGCCTCCATTCTGACCATAGCCAATATCCTGCATTCTGTTTCGCAAGCGGTGTGAAAAGAAGTCAGCCTGTATATGACTATCACCCAGATGAAAGATGTTAATTTTCCGATCGCCCAGCAGCACCAATGAATCAAGCTCCTGGAAAAACGCCTTCATTTTCTTACTGTTATTCAGTTCCAGCTTATTGGAGTCCACATTGATAAAAGGATACTCAGCTGCCGGATCCATAATAACCTGAGCCTGCGCCACAACCGGAGCCAGGAAAATGAGTAATATTATGTTATTCAGCACCCGCATCTTCTACCACCTGTATCCTTTATCTTTATCATAATCATCTGTCCGATTGGCTTCTGCCCTATGCTTTTTTATGTTTTTCATTTCCCGTTTTCCTTTAGAAACTGCCTGTATTCAAACATCAGGGCGTTATAAAACATATTGCTGATAATGCGTGACCCGCGATGATTAAAATGAGTAAAGTCCTTGCCTGCCAGTGATGGTTCAGCAAAAACCCAGGAAGGCATGGAATTTTCACCGCCCATGGCATCATATAGATCCCAAAAGCAGAAACCTGCCCGTGTGGTGGCGTTTTTCAGTGCGTCACGCACCTTTTCCACGCTTTCATAGCTCTTGTACTTTGTGCCGACCTTGTGTGCCATATCAGAAATACCAATTACAATAACAGGCAGATCCGGGTTCATTTTCTTAATGGTTCTCAGCTGGCTGTATATCCACCGCTCATAATAACCAAAATCTTTTCTTTTGTCAGAAACCACATTAACACCAAACTGCATAATGATCAAATCAACATCAAAGCGCTTAAGCTGCTGCAGGTAGAAACCATAATTGATTCTGGTGAATATCAGTCCCGGGCTTCCCCGCATGGGCATATTATCTACCAGAACACCACTGCGGCTTTCAAGTGACAGGGCATAGAAATCAGGACTGTCATACCCTGAAAAGCTCAGGGTAAACTCCTTTTGGCCGGGCTTTACGGGCAGCTCCAGGGCCTGCCACTGACCTTCACTCATACCAAGACTGTCGGACAGCAGCTCCTGCTCTTCATCATCATTTAACGTCACCGCCACTTTGCTGTGATTATTACCGTAGTGCAAAACAGCCTTGTCAAATTTGTTGGCATGCTGATATCCCTGGAAGGAATTTTTTACGGTTACTGAAGCTGTATAGATCAAACTGTCATTGGGAACAGAATCTACGTGAAAAGGGGCATAGCGAAAAATTGTTAGCATTGGGCCGAACCGCTTGTGCGGCAAAGTAGTATCTATTCTGCCAAACAACGTATGACGCTCCCAGTTGCCGGAAGGATGAACCCTCCAGGAAAGCTTTTGAGTAACCGGCACCAGCGGCAACAGGCCGGGACCATAGCCACCAAAAGAGTTTTGCAGGCGCTCACGGATAAAGCTGCTGATACGGCCGCTCTCAATCTGCGAATCACCATAGTGCCATATCCTTACAGTTTCTGAAGATTCAGGCGCACTTTTAAGCTTAGCAAAAAATCCGTGAAGTTTTTTCCGGCCGGCTTCGGTCATTTCAATTTCATGGATCAGCTTGCGAAGTGAATCAGCATTTGCTCTCACCGTATCCTGAAAGGAGCTGTCTGCTAAAATATCCTGAAGTGCTGCAGTGTCTGAATGAAGCTCAACAATTGAATCTATATTGGCATACTCAACTTTTTCCGGGTCAATGATATTCTGAAATGTCGGGAAATTTATCACCAGCTCTTCACTGATTTTCCAGCCGCTTTTGGGAACAAGCAGGCTGATGCCTCCAAGCAGCAGGATAATCGCACCCAATACCAGTAAAGTATGTACCGGTTTTCGCATGCCCTATTGTTTTTTTATTTTCAATTTCTGGCCGGGCCGAAGATCCCTGGGACGGATATTGTTCCAGCGCATGATATCCTGGTCCGAAACACCGGGAAATTTCTGAGCAATACTCCAGGGATTATCACCTTTTTTCACCACATATATGGTGTATTCTCCTTCTTTGAGTATTTCCACTTCCTGCTTTCTCTCCTTCGGAGGGCTACTCACAGCCTTTCCGCCCTGCTTCTCGGCCAGGCTCATGTCATCCAGCTTCCGGAAATGATCCGCTTTATCTTTGGGTACATAAATTAAAAGCCGCTGACCTGCCCGTATCATATTCCCGCGGATATTATTCCAGTAGCGAAGGTCGCTTAGGCCCACATTAAACCATTCTGATATATATCCCAGGTTGTCGCCGGGCTTAATGGTGTAATAGATAGCGGTGTGATCTCCCGAAGGCTTGTTGGGTTTGTAGCTGGCGTAGGTTTTTCCGCTGCTGATCTCCGGTTCTGGTTTTATATCAAAATAAAAGGTATCACGAAAGTGGTAAATGCTGTCTTTGTATGCGAAAAAAGTATCCTTAAGTTCAGCCGGCAAAGTAAGGGTAAATGTTTTATATGAAGCCGGGATAAGATGCCGGCGGTAAACAGGGTTCAGGTCCCGCAATAACCTGAGGTCTTTGTTGAAAAACTCGGCTACCTGCCCCAGGTGAAGTTTTTTATTCACCATTACGGTATCCGTGTTTAGCGGCCAGTTTACTTCCTCCGGCTCCAGGCCCAGCTTATCTTTATTTGCTGTGATATAAAGCATCGCTACAAAGGCCGGGTAAATATCCCTTTCCGGTGAGGGCAGGTGACGATAAATACTGTTATAATCCTTATGCGAACCTGCCCGGCGTATTGCACGGTTCAAATTACTGGGTCCGCAATTATAAGCCGTGATCACCAGCTGCCAGTTGTCATAGATCTTGTGCAAATCCTTCAACATTTCAGCAGCCGCGGCTGTGGACAGGATAAAATCACGCCGCTCATCTATGTAGGAGTCAATAGCCATTTCATACAGGCAGCCTGCTGAATACATGAATTGCCAGGGTCCTGAAGCTCCTTTTTCAGACATAAAATGAGGATTCAGGGCTGATTTTACAAGTACGAGATGTTTTAGCTCAGCAGGAATGTTTTTAGCTCGGAAAATACTGTCTGCCACAGGCAAAAAACCTTCAGCAAGACCAAGCAGCTTTTCTGTTTTTCTGTGTTGACTGGTGCTGTAGAACCGCACAAGGTCCATCATCACACCGCTATAGTCCAGTGCTATGTCCTCTTTTATTTCATTCAGGTATTTTTTGACTTCTTCTTCTGAAATCTGATTGGGCTGTTCCTGCAAACCTTTAGGGCTTATCTGCTGCACCGCCCACATTTGTGCCATGCTATCAAGCTGTGTTTCGAAAAAAATTCTTGATCTTTCACTTAGATGCAGGGAATC
>JBEPXQ010000088.1:0-6952 GCA_041641835.1 Bacteroidales bacterium | reverse complement strand
AGATTTTAACTCATTGAGCAATGTACCTGTTAATCTTGATACAGATGCAACAGATGATTTTGATGGAGCATACAGCAGTTTAACAGGAGCGCCAACCAATGTTAGCACCTTTACCAACGATGCAGGTTATTTAACCACAGAAGTTGATGGCGATGCCTCCAACGAATTACAGGTATTGAGCATTAGCAATGATACAATTTATTTAACCGATGGTGGTTTTGTAAAATTACCTGCCGGTTTTGACGGAGATTTTAACTCATTAACTAATATTCCTGTCAATCTTGATACGGATGCCACAGATGATTTTAACGGCGACTACAACAGCCTTACCAATACCCCCGACCTTTCTATTTACAGCACCACCGACACCACACTAAATGAAAGCGAAGTAGATGCCATGGTTTCTGATAATGGGTATGCCATGCAATCAGGTTTAAACGATACTGCATCGAATATACGTGGTGATTTATCAGCAGTTGCTATAAGTGGCGATTATTCAGATTTAATTAATGCCCCTGACTTAAGCGATACAGCAAATTATGCCGACCAAAGCGCCCTTGAAGATACCGCAAGTAGCTTGCGAAATGATTTAGCACCAAAAAACAACGTGCTTGCCTTAGACAACACAACAGCATTTACCCCGGATGCAGATTATGAACCTGCCACAAAAAAATATGTGGATGATAATGCTGGGGGCAGTAGTCATTACGTTGGTGAATTATATGGCGGTGGCATTGTGTTTTATGTAGATGAAACAGGAGATCACGGCTTAATTGTTTCTTTAACTGATATAAATTTTGGGTTACCTTTTGGGCAATATGGAACTGATGTTGGAGCAAATAGTACATGGAACGGATTAAACAATTCCGATATTCTTGATAACGGGGCTGCATCTGGCGATGCTGTCTTAGTAGCAAAGTCTCATACTGGTGGTGGTAATAATGACTGGTATTTGCCTGCAATTGATGAATTAAATATGTTATACAATGCACGTTTTAGAGTAAATAAGGCATTAAGTAACATTTCAGGTGCGCATCAAATAAGTCCGGGAAATGCAATTCATTATTGGTCTTCTACTGAATTAACTCTTTTTCATGCTATGAAATTCAGTTTTCACGATGGATCGGCAAGTATAGAATCGAAGACTAATGGACATCAAATTCGCGCAGTTAGAGCTTTTTAAAACCAAATATTGAAACTTGTTAAATTCAAAAATCCCCCTTTCGGGGGATAAATGCTAACTACCTATATCATAAATTTGAATAAAAATATTTGAAATGAAAAAACGAGTTCAAATTATAGCGATAGTATCCTTGTTACTATTTACTGTAATGCCGGGATACAGTATAAACGATGATGCTTACGCCTGGTTTTATCTCTTAAAACATAACACCGGCAATGAAGCCAGTTTTACTCATGAATCGAAATTCGAGTATATCGTTTTACCAGGCAACTTGAGTCTAGAAACGCGCTCTAAAATCAAGGATGCCAAAGAGGCGCGTATTGATGTTAATGACGATGTATCCATGCGTTCTGTCAAAAAGAAAATTGAACACAATGAACGTGTGATTATTTACCGGCTCGATTTTAAAAATAGTACAGGATACTACTCCAGCTACTTCATCGCAACTGTTAAAGAGGGTGATACACATTATACCAGTCCGGCCAAACATTTTGTGGATGAGTACCTGGAAGAGACAGGTTACTTTATTCAAAAAAACTCTGATGAGTTGAATATGCACACAAATTATATTTATATAAAATCTACTATATCATGAAAAAACTAATTGTAATCTTGTTTTTACTTATAGCATCACAAAGCTATGCACAATGCATTCAATATCAAACAGAAAAAGGAGAAGAATGCAATAATCCAAATTCCGTTAATATAGACATCATAAATAATTGCTCGTCTGAGCAATATGTCATGATACTTGTCATAGGGGAAAATCATGAAGTGAAAAAACTTTTTGGAGGCTATCTTGAGCCGGGAGAACAAAAAAGCAACTGGACTTGTCACGGCAGCAATGTAACAGTGCGTTATTGGGCAGTTGATCAAAATGACCGATATGAAGCTTATAAAAGTGCCCGCGCCTGGTATAATGATTCCCGAGAAAGCAAGCGAATAAAATAATAAATAAAAACCACGCCTGCTGAAGTGGAATTGCAAACCCTGGCAGACCGGCCAAGCATTATGTTGATGGAATACCTGGAATCCAGCATGGCAGCCGACAATTATAAAAAACTAAATAGTGTCAGACCAGAAGCCTTGCCGGACTCGCTAAGATCCTTTACCCGCCAAAAGTATCTTTCACCCAGTTGTGATACGTTTCTATGGTTGATGGCCCGGGGCTTTCATGGCCTTTATCCGCTTCACTAACAAACTTTACCTTAGCACCATGATGCTTCAGGCGTTCAATTATTCCACTGGTAATCTCATAGGAGCAGTTACGGTCCTGTTCGCCGTGGAATATAAACACCGGCACATCCTTGAAGCCAGTCAGGTATTCATCTTTGGTGAAATCGGGGTGCTGCTGTGTGCCCGACCATTTGTTGGCAATATTTGGATGTCCACTGAAAACACCCAGGGCTTTAAATCTTCCGGGAGTCTCATGAAATGTTCTGTAAACCCCGTATCCACCCATTGAAAAGCCTGTTAGCAACAGATTGTTTTCATCTATGGAATAGCTCTGGCAAACAGCATCTATTGCTTCTGAAATATCCGTTTGTGCATTATCCCAGGAATAGCAGTTGGATGTTCCGCGCCCGTATGGAGCAAGTCCTATAAAACCATCCGGTATCATGTGTTCCAGGCCTGTAAAATTGGTTTCATCAGATGCGCTGCCATGTAGGTAGATCAACAAAGGATAAGTAGTTCCCGGATCATAATCTTCTGGTACATAAACCATATACGGCTGCAAAGTACTATCCAGCTTCGACAGGTAGGCTTTTCTCACAAACCCTCTCTTAGCAGCAATTACATCATGCCCCTGTCCTGCCTTTTCTATCATGTCTGCTATCGCTGAAATTGCCATGCGTTGTTTTCCGCAGGTTTCATAGGTTTTTACTTCGGAAAGCTCCATTCCCGTTTCATAAATCCGGTGCTTCAAACTTAAATATGCTGACTCCGTTAGCCTGTCCTTTACCGCTTCCAGTTCCTGATAGTACTTTTCCTTACTGAATTCAGACAAAGAGGTAATCTGCATGTCCCCCTCTGAATTATTTTTCACGGAACGCCATTCAAGCTTATATCCACCCGCAGGAATTGATTTTTCAGTAATTTGAATTGACCTCTTTGTTAAACCTTTTTTGCATTCATATTTATGCTTGCTGTAGTCCAGCAAGTAACCGTCTCCAGTAGTGATTTTCACAGCCAGTTCTTCGCTGCAGGCTCCCGAAGCAACTGTTACAGCTGTTCCAGTTAGTACATCCGTTTCGTCTATGTTATTGCGATCCGGAATAAAATAGGTTTGCGCTTCACCCCCATGCTCGGGATCCTCAAAATCAAGTACAACATAATCCCTTTTGCTGTTTTCTGCACCCAACTCCACATTCATTATCTTGTAAATATTACTGTGTTGCTCACCTATTGCTTTTACAAAGGCCAGGTTAAAACCAATGCCATCAGAAAGCCAGGGATGATATGGATATACATCTTTCCAGGGAAGGATCAGCTCAAATGAAATTTTACCGTCCTTTTCAGCAAATTCCAGCCTTGTATCCTTGCTGGTCCTGATAAAAATATCAGTGACATTATAATACCAGAAAAAATTCCGGCTCCACTCCATGCTCTTTTTGTCAACTGCGGAACAGGCCAGTACATAAAACTCACCGGAGGGCTCATTATCAGGCTGAGGTTTTGCCAACACCATATGAAATCCGTCACCATTCTGATATCCGCGATCACGATATATTAATGAATCAGCTTCTGCTTCCATATAAACATAAAAAAATCCTGCGCCATAAGCCAGGCGAAAAGTCGGTTTAACATCAGGGTTATCCTTGCTGCTTTTGTACTCTGTGGGAAATGTCTCTGTTTTAAGATGAGTCAATTCACTATCCAGTATTCCATCAATTTCAGGCAATTCAGACAAATACGTAACATGGTAGCTACCGGAATCGCCTTGCCCTTTCAATACAGGAGCATTAAATATCAGCAAAACAGCCAGGAAGAATGATCCTACGTAAATTAATTTATTTTTCATGTTTTATTCTTTTTTGTTTTTTTCCTCATTCAGGATGTAAAAATATTATAAGTCTTTTTAAAAACACTCAATTCTTCAGCTATAGCTGCATTTTTTGTGGTATTTTTTCACTTAATACAACACTTCTGATTGCTTTTCACAAAAATATCCCTCTTTAAGGGTAAAAACTTCCTTTCCTGATGAATTATTTTTGTTGATATCCATGAAAAAAAATCTTACTCATGACTAAACTAATGGCTATAATAAGTTTTTTGCTAATCACTAATCCTGCAACATCTGGCGCATCAGCAGAATGGAAAAATAACCCTCACCTGGAGTTGATTAATAACTACTTAAAAATCAGTAATAAAATCAATTACCTTGGAGAATCGGTGAGCAACAATGGATTCGACAGTTACTATGACTTCAAGCGATATAACAGCATCATGTCAGATATTTCTGATTTGGCATATGAAACTCTGGACCTGATAGAAGTAACCGAAACCATGCTTGAGGAATATGAGGAAGTACTAACTGATTGTGATCTGGATATCTTCGATGAAGACCGAAGAACCATAAGTATCATTAAGTCGGAAGTCAGAACCATAAGCCACCTGCTGCCTAAAACTATGAAATACATTGGAAGTGCTAAAGCAAGAGCATTTACGGCCTATAAGCAGCAAAACAGACGATTTGCAAATGATGTAAGCAATGAAATCGTTGAATATATAAACCTTGCCATTTCCAGTCACTTTCGCAATTATGACCAGTTGAGTAATACATCGGTTAGGGAAGCTTTCAACCATAATATATCAGAATACATCCTGAACTTGAAGAAAAAATGTAACTAACAAACCATAATAAACAAGGAACCATGAAAATAAAACATCTAATTTTAATGATTTTAGTACTGCCCGTATGCGGACAGTTACAGGCACAAAGCCCCATCCTGGTGAACCAGGTCAGCGAAACAAAGAAGGAGTTCTTTTATGAAGTTGCTAATGAATATGATCATAATGTGCTGCAAAAAATCTACATGTACAACACAAAAGCAGATAGCTTTCTAAAAATAGAGCGGGAAGTTTATTATTCCCCTGAAATGGAACGAACATTTTATAACGGAGTGAGTAAAGCATATAATAGCAGTGGAAAGGTAGTGCTAGAGGAGTTTTATATGCTAAATGAGGTGTATAAATCTTCCGTTTCTGTCTATGGTGAAGATGTTTATATGGGCCAGAAAACCTTACAAATACCTCTACTCGAATTAAAAAAGCCACAGCATAAAGCCACCAATTATATGCAGCGGCTCAACACTGAACCTTATATGTTTACACAACCATCAGGTGAATGTTTCGACTTTAACACTTTTGAATATACCTTCACACAGACCGGTGACTGTCAGGAAAGTTCAACCTGGTGGTTGCCAAATTTGCTCACCACAGAGGATACATCTTACAAATATGCAATGGGCGTTGAATTCGAAATGGTGTTTACCCCGCAAACAGCAGAAAAAACGTTCCCTTACCAGATCATGATTGGCAATAGCCCGTCGGGCTATTATTATGTAACGATTCGCAAAAGCGGTATGATTTCCCTGGGCGTGCGCACCAGTGAATCTGATGGCTGGAGAGATGTGCTTAATGTATCCAAAGCAACAAGGATTACCTTTGGAGAAGAAAACCGGATCCGCATCCGCCTGCTTTCAAATGGCCACTATTACCTGGAATTCAACGATTACACTCAGGGCTATTCACTGCTCAATTTCGAAATTGAAGAAGAAGGTACTGATCAGGATGCAGATATAGGTCAAATAAATGGCGTGAGCAACCGCATACTTGCCAGCGGCAATATGGACATAGAAAGGCTGTATCTTGGAATGTTCCAGTTTGTAGTAGAGGAGAAAGACATGAGGCCGTACAATAGTATGTACCGGGCGGATATTAAAGAACTTACTGATGTTTTTGCAGAAAACCTCATTGGATCAACCGGTGAAGCTGAACTTACCAATACCGACCTGTACCTCACAAGCTTCCAGGCAGGTAGTGAAGGTCGGGACAATGAATTAAACCTGGCCTGTAATATAGGATTCAACATGCAGGGTGAGGAAAGTCACAGAACTATCTGGTTTAAGTATTATCTTGATCCTGATAGCAATGCCATTAAAAAAGTTTCTGCTGTGATTGGTGATGAAACGCTCAGCTGGTCAGCAAAAGAGTTTTATGATTTGCTCCCGGCCTCATCCAGGCCTGACGGGTTCGCCTACGAAAACGGCATGATATCACATCGCAACAGCAGATAGAAGATAGCTGTCTGTTTCAAGGTGCGAAGGCGTGTTAAAGCTATAAGCCATAGCCTGTGGCCACCCAAATAAAAATCACCGGGATAATCAATGGACGTACCAGGGGTGCCTGTTGAAGTAGGGAACCGCGGGCATAGCACAGGATATAAAAAGCTGCAGCGAATTGAAAATCACTGTTTTTGCTCACAGCTCTGAATGAAATAGTAATTAAGTCAAACATCAGCTTAATATGATTTGTTATATGTTGGTAAAAGTATTCCACCGGTATAGAATTTCGAGGGTGGAATGATAAGATACTATTTAAATGACACATAGCAGCAGCAAAGCAGAACTTCCATTCAATGAATTCATACAGTCTTTTAAACAAACTTTAAACAGTGCTTTCCATGAGCGGGATGACATTACAAAGTTTATCCAACATCGCGGTTTCCCGGCAACAGTATTGCGCGACATAATGGCTACCAATCCG
>JBEPXQ010000087.1:0-7047 GCA_041641835.1 Bacteroidales bacterium | reverse complement strand
TTCAGACGTGTGCTATTCCGATATATTGTAATTGATCAAATAAGAACAGTTGACAAAAGAAGGATCATTAAAACACTGGGAAAGTTATCACAACCAGAAATAAAAAAGGTCAAATCAGTTATCAGGGAAGCTTACGTTGATTAAAGGCAAAAAAATTGCTTCAAATACCAGCATTGTACCCTTGTAAAAATTATAAATAATATGGCTAAAACACTTCATTATTATTGGGTGACTACTGCATGCTGCTTGCTATGTGCTCGCCGGGCTGATACTTGTAACTATCCTCTGCCCAATCATATTAAATAGCTAAAAAAAACGCTGCCAGGGGTTTGTTTTCTAAGCACCAATCACTATCTTTGAAGGAATCAAAACCATGCTATCTTTACCTTTTTCAAGATAAAAACATATTAAACTTTATAAACAAGAAAAAATGAGAAACGCCCTGTATATTATTACGATGGCTATTGGGATAATAATACCAAGTTCCTATTTTGCTCAAAGCAAGATGAGTGATGATATAGTTATCACCAGAACAACCAGGACTATGAATGACTCCATAAATATGATATTGAGCACGCCAACATATCAAAAAGGGACTTTTTGGAAAATAAAAAATGAACAAACGACCATCAATAATATTACAGGTAAAACAAGTGTCTACACGACAAACCACAGCTGCTATATCAACAAGGTAACAGAATATAAAGGAGTTAAAGTTTATGAGATGTATTACCTGAAAAATAATGAAGCCGTAATTACAGGCTACATCAACAAATCCAATCTTGGAATGAATGATTTTGTAAAGTATAGAAAAAACTATGACGATACGCTAACAGTCCAGATTGAGTTGCTCGATTTTCCCTTGTTTAAAGGAAAGACATGGGAAAGCATTTGCAAAAAGCAAGAACATTTTGCGAAATCAAAAATCACAACCTTCAAGATCAAACATAATGTAATTGGGGTATGTGACACCACATTCATAGCTGATGAAGAGACTGTAAGAACAAAATCATACAGAATAAAAGGTACTTATACCATAGATAATAAAGCGTTCAGCAGTGAATATAATTACCTGGCGCCCAGCAATTCTTTCCCCGGAAGTTGCCCTTTGTTTTTGTACTGGCAATTTAAAAATAATGCCGTCATACTTCCACAAAACAAAAATGTGAAACATGAATATTCCTCTACTCATAAACAATTTATTACGAACTATAACTGGTAGGGATTTATTTGCACAAAACGGCTTTACAAGATATATAAATCCCATCAAGGATAAAATAACACCTGCTCATCTATTCCCACTCATCCGAATTTGATATTCAACTGCATAATATTTGCTAGCGCTTGCCGGGAGGAAATTGCAATTCCGGCCTCTCCTACGCAATCCTTTTTTAACAGTTTCAAAAATAATGCAGTTATTGATTTGCTTTCTGAATATTTCATAAGTAAATTTGACAATGTGAAAAGTTGAACACCAATGTAATTGACTACTTATCATTATCAACATTAATGTTAAAAAATATCACCCTTCTATCTTTGTTGTTCTTTTCCTTAATTGCAAAAGGACAAGATTCCTTGAAAATTTATATTTCAGCAGATAATTGGATGAGTAATAAAATAACCATCACTGACACTGACCAGAACAACACTTACACTATTAAAACTGAAGCAAATATGGTGAGCAGAATATTAAAATGTTGCTGTAAAGGATATCAACTTCAGGAAGTTATTATTGTAAAGGATACAGGGATTTTTGCCATTGGTGATACTATAAACTTAGAAATCAAAACCAGAAGTGTTCTCAGCCCTTTCAAATACAACTATGAGTTAAGTTACGTTATCGAAAAAGATAAATACCTTTATATCAGACTAAGCAAGCTTATTCCCTTTCGAGCCGTTTTCTATCATCAATCGAGGACAAAAAGACAACTTCAATGTATATAACCCCAGCTCAGCAGAATTAGCAGGTCGGCTGCAGAATAACTGTCGGTATTTTGCTGAGCAATAGCTGTTAAATCTTCTCAATTGTAACAAAAATATATAACCATCTAAAAAGAAATTGGCTCAAAAGTTTTTTCAACATATTTTATGACACTTTCGATAAATGATCAGCTGATTCAAGATTTTTATTTAACTTTGATAATGAAAAGATTTTAACTTAAAAATATAATTGTAGTGTTTTTATTTACCACCTCATATTGCTCTTCATCACTAGATTGGGGTTCAATTGCTCAATGGGTTTCAGGAATTGCAGCTTTATTAGTTTTTTTTTATGCTTTATACAGAGACAATATCAGCTATCATTTTCGAAAGCCAAAATTGAAATTTGTTAAAATTATCAAAAGTTCTCAAAAAAGCGAATGCGTTTGTCGCTTGGTTATTAAAAATGACAGTAACCATTTAGCTAAAAATGTTGAATTCGATATCGAACGTATAATACACAATAAAAAAAGAAGAGAAAACTTTATACCTGCACCTCTTAGTTGGACTCATAACAACAAAAATCCTTTTAGAGACATTTATCCAAAACAAACAACATATTTAGATGTAATTACTATAAAAGAGAATAAAAATCCTATGGTATATGCTCCGAATATATGGGACATCCCCAACCTAGTTGAAATTAAGGAAGGATCAACTACTCTAGAGCTAAAATATTACACTGAGAATGGAAAAACAGATAGTTTAAAACTTGAAGTCAATTGGAATAATGCCAGTGAAGGCGGAATTTGTGATTCACTTAAAATTACAATAATATAGTTACACTAAAACAAATTTAGAATATAAAAAATCCCGGCTCATCCATATTTGCAGCTCGGCTGCTTGTAATTTAACGCATTGTACTTTTACACTATAAATCAATACAAGGAAGCAATCAGAAGGAATATTTCATCTGTTTATAGTTTTGATTTTAGCTATCAGATAGCCTGCCTCGCCACGATAAGTATTATTCTCATTACTGAAGCTTTTTGCCTTCAGTATAATCATGCTTTCCGACAAACCGTAACACACTGTGTGGGTTCCGCTTTATGCGGATCATGGCTCGGTTCATCTTAAAAAAAAATTAGGATAGCTCAAAAATCCCTTTTACCTTTTTTCTTAGGATATGACCGCTTTTTTCTAATGATTATTCTCCTTTCTTCTGGCTATTATTTTGCTAATGATGAATTTTTTGATACATATTATTATACATATTCAGAAAAATATTGAAGCTTTCATTAGGCGCAAGTTTTTCATCCACCAATTTTTTCATGGCCCTTTGTTTTGTTGATTCAATCTCCTTTAATGCAAGTTTAGGCTCATAATTATTGTTCAATTTCTTCTCCACTTCCTGAAGTTCCATATAAAACTTATCAACTCTATTTTTCCTTTTCTGTCTGAATAATCTGAATAATCCAGCAACTCCACCGATAATAGCGATAACAATTGAAATTATTACACCAAGAATTTCTGCATAGCGCTCCAGGAATGAAGGTTCATCTTTATGAAGATAACGTAGAGCTCCAGCGTGAATTGGAAAGCTTAAGTGGTTTGGGTTAAAATCATCAGAGATACCTTCCACTATAGGTGTCGATTCTGCGAGTATATTTTTCATGCAACAGAGTCCGAATATGTCTTTTTTCAACCACAACATGCCAGGTACGTTATTGAATATTGAAAATGGCAAGCTAGCATCAACAGATATTGGACGAGATGCCCATAGTGCGCAATGGAAAATTGAGGTTGTTCCCGGTGATGAGAAATATGTGCGTATCAAAAACAGATGGAAAGCTACCTACCTTAACACTGAAGGTGGTAACATGAACTGCAGCAATATCCAGGACGGATGGGATAGTGCTCGTTGGGAAATGTTCTTCAAATTGTAAATCACACAATTGAATTATACGATCCATGATCGCAGCAGGTTCGCTATTAAAGCAAACCTGCTGCTTTTGTATGCCGATTGTCTTTTCTATATACTTCAGTATTCTTCATAGCACCGACACTTAATCATTCTTATCACTATTTTTCAGCAAATTATCAATGCCAATTGCAGCTTTGTGCCCGTCAGCAATGGCAGAAATAGCATCTGCCGTGCGGTTCACAGCATCACCACCAGCAAAAAGCCGCGGGAGTGTGCTCTGCATGAATTCGTTGGTTACCACACGACCTCTTTCAATTACAGTGGATTCGCGCAGTTTTTCAGGAATAAAATCATATTCTGCACCCTGTCCAATAGCTCCGATAACCGTATTGGCTTTCAATACAGTTTCGCTACCTTCAATGGGTACCGGCCTTGGTCTTCCTCCACCTTCACCAGCCTCCATTTTTGCTTTCAGGTAAGTAATGGACTTCACATTTCCCGCGCCATCATCATTAATCTCTACAGGTATAGCTTGTACAACTGTATGGACACCTTCATGCTGTGCTCCTTCCACCTCTTCCGGGTCTGCTGGCATATCCTCAAGCCGCCTGCGGTAAAGAATAGTCACTTCAGCTCCTGCGCGGCCTGCCACACGGGCAGCATCCATAGCCACATTGCCACCACCAATTACCACTACATCACTTCCCAGATCAGGTGTTTTACCCTGGTTAACTTCACGCAGGTAATCAATGGCTTGTATAGATCCATTCAGATCTTCTCCCCCTATTGAAATTTTGTAAGGATGCTCGAAGCCAATGCCCATGAAAAGCGCGTCATATTTATTATACAGTTCATCAAACCTTACATCCTTACCCACCATAGTATTAAAGCGAAATTCAATTCCCATTTTTGACAACAGCCCGATTTCCTCATCCAGGATATCCAGCGGCAGACGGTATTTAGGAATTCCGTACATGGTCATGCCTCCTGGTTTTTCTTTGCTCTCAAAAACGGTAACCGAATAACCCATTGTGCGCAGGTAATATGCTGCAGATAATCCGGCAGGGCCGGCACCGATGATGCCGATGTTTTTCTTGTTTTCCGGAAGATTTTCCAGGTTCAGTATTCTCTGATATTCTTCAAAAGGAACAAAATCGGCTATATACCTTTTCAGCCAGCGAATAGCCAATGGGTCTCCGCTATATCCCATACTGCAAACCTCCTCACAGCGATGTGTACATACTCGTCCGCAGATTTCCGGTAGAGGATTGGAATCATATAGGATACGCAAGCCTTCTTCCAGGTCGCCCTCGCGTATGGCTGAAATATACCCGGGAATGTCCATGTGTGCCGGGCAGGTGGCTGTACATAAGCCGCAGCTTACACAACGGTCGGCTTCCTGCTGTGCCTGTTCATGGCTGTATCCTTTCACAATCTCGATGAATGAGCGCTTGCGCTGCTCACCTGCAACTTCCTCCATCTTTACCCGCTCTTTCCTATACACCTCGAAGTTTTCGGGCTTTTTCCAGCCTGCTTCATAATCATCCCAATGTTTCCGGTCCACGCCGGGTGTATATCTGAAATCATCAGGATTTTCAGAAACCCAGGTGTATTCGTTGGAAAGGCTCAGTGAGTTTGTAGGACACACATCCACGCAGAGAGCACACCAGCAGCATCTACCGTAATCAAGCATCGGACGTAATCCAGAATCGGAGTTGGTGGTATCCACGCCTTCCACGGGCACCAGGTCGATGGCTTCATTTTCGCAAATCATTTCGCAGGTTCCGCATCCGATACATTTTTCTATATCATTTTTATGGAATCCGCGATACCTTGGAGCGCCTGGCCTGTCATTAAGCGGATCTTTTATGGTAACCGGCTCTTTCACTATATTTCGCCAGGCTGAAAAGGGGCTGAAGATATCTTTGAGGTTCATATACATTCTCTTTCTTTAATTTATCGTTCAATTTCCGGTGGACAAGTCTGCAATGAGACCATAGTAGCAGCAATATCAGCAATATTGGAATTAACCAGAAGCCTTTCCAACAAGGCAATGGCATGGGTATAGCTTGGCCCTCTCAGTTTGATACGCCGCGGGTATTTGGTTCCGTCTGAAACCACATAAAAACCATATTCCCCGCGTGAGGATTCACTCCTGATGTATGTTTCGCCTTTGGGCACAGCCCAATGCAACACGCTGGGCGTTTCTGCTCTTAAGTCTCCCTTGTTCGGAATTTTATCCAAAATCTGACGGATCAGATCAACCGTGGTAATCATATCATGCCAACGAATCCAGGTGCGGGTATAGACATCTGAATTTTTTGCAACTGCAGGCTCAAAGTCCAGCTGATCATACATCAGATAAGGATTATCCAGCCTGACATCCCTCAGGTAACCAGCTGCTCTGGCATTGGGCCCTACAATTCCGAAGCGGTCCACCCATTCAGGCGGAATATGCGCCACCCCGATGGCACGTTTTTTAAAGACAGCATTATCCAGCATCAGCCGTTTTATATTCTGGATGAATTCATCTATTTTTTTCAGATCCTCTTTCAGCCTGTCTTTAAAACCTTCAGGCAGGTCACCTCTCACACCGCCGGGAGCGATGTACATGTGGTAAATTCTACCGCCGGTAAGCTCTTCAAAGCGGTCGAGTATAAGGTCGCGCAGATAAACTCCCCACTGAACCCCGAGACCCAGCCCGGTAGTACCTCCCTGGGCAGGGACAATCCTGAGCAATGATTGCAGCCGCGACATTTCCAGCACCAGTGTCCTTAGCCACTGCGCCTTTTCCGGTACTTGAATTTCAGATAACTCCTCCACTGCCGCAGCAAGGTTATATTCGTTGGAATCAGACTCGGGCACACACATTCTAACTACTGTAGGGAAACACTGATACCATGTTCTTCTTTCAAACAACTTCTCAAATCCCCGGTGCAGATATCCCACATGCGTTTTTGCCTTTAGTACCTCGTCCCCACTAATAGTGAGCTCCAGCGACATGTTGCCGGTTATCCCGGGATGATTTGGCCCATGCCAAATCTTCACATATTTATGTGATGTCATATCAGGATTGATCAGTCCATCGGCTCCCGGATCAGGGAAATTACTCCGGTCCGCGTTCCACATTAGTTTCTGGTTTTTCATTGTTCTGCTTCTTTCGTTGTATCTGATGAGCGGGTTGGGTAATCGGAATATAATTG
>JBEPXQ010000086.1:0-7134 GCA_041641835.1 Bacteroidales bacterium | reverse complement strand
AATTTTTGCATCAGACGGGATCACCCAGAGTGGCCTGGGATCAGAAGCATATCCTTTGGGTTGGGGCGAAGAAAACTGGCATAAGTTTGTAAGAACTACCATAGAACATGAGCCGGATGTATCAGCCTCCAAGCTTTGCAGGCGGGTAGTGGCCCGGGCCGCTAAGAACGATGGTTTTATATCAAAAGATGACACTACCTGCGCCGTAGTGTATTTTCGCGATCCGCGCCGTCTGCTGATCTGCACCGGTCCGCCGTTTAAAAAGGAAAAAGACCGAGAGCTGGCTGAAGCGGTTAGTAATTTCCAGGGCCGAAAGATTATCTCAGGAGCTACAACAGCGGATATAGTGAGCCGTGAACTGGGCCTGGATATTGAAGACAGTTTCGAGTTTGAAGACCCCGACCTGCCGCCGATCTCGTATATGGAAGGTATTGACCTACTCACTGAAGGCATACTTACCCTGAGTAAAGTGTCAGAGCTTCTGAAAAAATATAATAACAAAACCCGCCTGGGTAAAGGCCCGGCTGATGAGATTGTGAAAATGCTGCGTGATTCGGATGAGGTGGATTTTATTATCGGAACACGCATCAACATTGCTCACCAGGATCCGAGCCTCCCGGTGGAGCTGGAAATAAGGCGTACAGTCGTGAAACGTATTGCCCGCCTGCTTGAGGATAAATTTCTTAAAAGGGTTAATATACGGTATATCTGATCAATAAAGCAATATTCAGGTTTTTAGTGATGATGATCTTCCAGATGCTTCATCTCTTCTTCTGAAAAATAAGACTCGGAAAACTTCTTCAACGTACTTCTTAGTTTTTTGATGTACTTAAGATCAGTGGTTTGCTTGGCTTTCATTGCGTAAACGGTTAGTTTGTGCGCCAGGGTTATCTGTTCAATGTATTTGTCATAACCTTCCTCACCTTTCTCCTTTACCTTAATACGCTGATGCATGAAATACTGCTCCACAATCTCCTGTACCTTACGTGCATGCTCGTCTTTGTTAACAGTCCAGCGGATAAGCTGATTATAATTGATGTCATCTGCTTCGGACAGCTCCATGATCTTATTCATTGATTTTTCCAATGTAGTGAAATGTTCATAAAGGTGTTTTACCCGAAGCTGATCGTTGTAAATACCACAGGGTATTTCACAATGGGCATTGAGGCTTTTGGATGCCAGCAAGCCTGAAACGATGATGAATGCTGATAGTATGTACTTTTTCATTGGAATATAGTTTTAGTTTTAGGGTTAACAAGCACCCTGAATGATTGTTTTTATTGAATCCATACTGAAGGTAGTATTCGTATTTCTACTCTGTAAACAAAAAAGCACCGGATACAATTTAATGTTCCGGTGGCTTTGTTCTATATATTTTTCTAATAATATTAGCGTTTGCCTTTTCTGGCAGAGGCTGTTATAATTATACCAACAAGTAATACCAGTCCGCTAATTATCACGGGTGTCCAGTTAGCCGTGCTAACTGCAATTTCTGCACCGAAGAGGCTGATACTTTCCGATTCCTGCAGGGCATGATAGCCGAATAATACAAATGCAATCAGGCCGATGATTGTTAGAATAATACCTACTGTTCTCATAATCATTTTTGGTTTGGTGAATACAACAAGCTTAACAGTTTAGTATTTAAGTTGTTCAAATAATTCGGGCTATGGTGACAACCAGCATACTGGATTATATAGATTAAACTTTCCTGTTTTTCCATTTTCCTCTTCGAAAGATTATCCATGCAATAAGTGTCATGAGGCTTTCGGCAATAACTATCGACAGATAAACCCCTGTTTCTTTCATGTCCATGTGAATACTCAGCAACCAGGCCAGCGGAATTTCAAGTATCCAGAAGCAGAAAATATTGATGTAAACCGGTGTGGATGTATCGCCGGCACCATTTATTGATTCTACGAACACCATACTCATCCCGTAAAATATAAATCCGGTGCTGATTATCTGCAGCCCGGTTTTTCCGCTGGCAATAACCTCGGGGTCGGTTATGAAAAAGCTTAGCACATGCTCCGGGAATATGAAGAAGATCAGGGCGACGGCGCCCAGTAGGATGCCGTTGATGGCAGCAGCAATTTTCACACTTTTCACAGCACGCTCTGGCTGTCGAGCACCAAGGTTTTGTCCTACCAAAGTGGCAGCAGCATTTCCGATGCCTATGGCAGGCAGCAGGAAGAATATGATAATCCTGATAACGATGGTATATCCGGCTACGGTTTCAGAACCGAATTCGGCAATTATCCTCACCAGAACTATCCAGCTTGCACTGCTGATCAGGTGCTGGCTTACAGCGCCCAGTGACAAGTTAAAAACCCGTCGGATGATAGTCCAGGAAACTATCAGGTGCTTTTTCATCAGCACTATCTTTTGTTTCCCGTTAACCAACAGGTAAATCTGATACAGCAAAGCCAGACCTCGACCTATGGTAGTGGCAATGGCAGCACCTTCAAGCCCCAAAGCGGGAATTGGACCCAGCCCAAAGATCAGGATCGGATCCAGTATGATGTTTAAGAGGTTGGCTATCCAAAGCACGCGCAGGGATAATGCCGGATTTCCTGCACTGCGGAAAACAGCATTGATAATAAACAGCAGGATAATAGTGATATTTCCCCCCAGCATAATGGCGGTGTATGTCGCCATTTCTGTATATATCTTTTCTGATGCACCCATTAGCTTCAGTATATCAGAAGCATAAATAATACCGATTATGGCAATGATTACAGAAACTAAGGTTCCCACTATAATGGCCTGATATGTGGAAAGTGCTGCCCTGTGGGGTTGTTTTTCACCTATGCGGCGGCTCACCATGGCTGTTGTAGCCACACTGAAGCCCACACCCAGCGAATAAACGATACTGAGCAATGATTCGGTAATGCCAACAGCGGCTACTGCTTCGGCACCCAGCTTTGAAACGAACCAGATGTCAACCACTGCAAAGATAGACTCCATGAGCATTTCCAGCACCATTGGAACAGCCAGCAGGATAATGCCCGTGCGTAAACTTCCACGGGTGTAGTCAAATTCTGCACCCATCACTGATTTGCGCACAAGGATGACATAGGCCTTAAAGGTATGGCGATTGATCTTCGATATGTCAGTTATTTGGCTCATTATTAGTGGGCTAAAAAAATGAGTGCAAAGTTATGGATATTTTTGTCATGTCATGTAAATCTGCATCATAATTACGCAAATTAAGGTTGGTGAGGTGAATACTTCAGCTTTAGGTAAAAAAAAAGCCCCGCGAAAGCGGGGCTTTTTAACTCTGTTGGAGGTATATGGTTATTCGGCATCTGCATATTCGGCGATAATATCCTGCACGCCGTCAGGAGAAACACGACCATAAGTCTTGTCGCCCACCATAACCACGGGGGCCAGTCCGCATGCTCCAACACAACGCAGACAATTAATGGAAAATTTACCGTCTTCAGAAGTTTCACCCACCTGTATATCCAGCTGGCGCTTGAATTCATCCAGTACGGTTTCCGCTCCACGTACGTAACAAGCAGTACCGGTGCAGATTGATATGGGATAACGACCTTTTGGTGTCATGGTGAAGAAGGAATAGAAGGTAACCACACCGTAAACTTTGGCGCTGGAAACATTCATCTCTTGAGCCACAATTTCCTGTATCTCTGCCGGCAGGTATCCAAAATGATCCTGGGTGGCATGCAATACATTGATTAACTCTTCCGGGTCGTTATGATGCGCTTTCGCGAGCTCTTTTATTTTGTCAACATCTTTTTGATGCAGTTCTACTTTTACACTTGACATGGCATTTAAGTTTTTTTGTTAAACGCTTATTTTTTGATCCACCGTTTCTGACGGTCGAAATAATGAGTATGAAGCAATTCATGTGATTTTTCCCCGCAAGGTTCACCCAGGTATTCCTCATAAAGCTTCTGGATAAATGGATTCTCGTGGGATTTACGGATCGCCTTACCGGCATCTTCCTGATAAATTGCTTTCTGGCGTGCTTTCAGTATGCTGGAGTCGCCATGGTGTATGGGTTGTCCGCCGCCACCGATACATCCGCCGGGGCAGGCCATTATTTCAATCGCATGGAAGTCGGACTTGCCCTGTTTGATATCTTCCAGTAACTTTCTGGCGTTACCCAATCCGTGGGCAATACCAATACGTATCTCCTGCCCGTCAAAATCTACATTTGCCTCACGGATACCCTCCATTCCACGCAGGTCATCAAAATCAACTTTTTCCAGTTTTTTGCCGGTGTGCACCTCGTAAGCTGTACGGGTAGCAGCTTCTATCACACCTCCGGTAGTACCGAAGATAACACTGGCACCGGTTGATTCGCCAAGTGGTGAATCAAAATCACCGTCTTCAAGCGTATTGAAATCGATATTCGCCTGCTTTATCAGGTGAGCCAGTTCACGGGTGGTGATGGAATAGTTCACATCAGGATCGCCGTTTACAGAAAATTCCTCGCGTGAACGTTCATATTTCTTGGCTACACAGGGCATAATGGAAACAACCACCAGGTCTTCACGTTTAGTGTTGATCTTTTCAGCAAAATAAGTTTTGGCTACTGAGCCAAACATTTGCTGTGGTGAACGCGCGGTGGAAGGAATATCCTTCATTTCCGGGAAGTGGTGCTCGAAAAAGCTGACCCAGCCAGGGCAGCAGGATGTAAGGATCGGCAGCTTCACGTCTTTGTCGCCGTTGAGGTGTTTGTTCAGGCGGTCGAGCAGCTCGGTACCTTCTTCCATGATGGTAAGGTCGGCAGCAAAATCAGTATCGAATACATAATCAAAACCAAGTTCGCGCAGTGATTTCACCATTTTTCCTGTTACCAGGTTTCCTGGTTCCATGCCAAACTCTTCTCCAAGGGCAGCACGCACAGCAGGAGCTGTTTGTACAATAACTTTTTTCCTTGGATCAGCCAGTGCACGCAGCACATGGTTGGAGTGGTCCACCTCGGTGAGAGCCGCAGTGGGGCATACAGCCACACACTGTCCGCAATAGGTACAGGGAGAGTGCTCCAGGTTCTGCTCGAAGGCAGGGGCAACCACAGCTTCAAATCCACGGTTTATGCCCGAGAGAACGCCCACGGTTTGCACATCGTTACACATGGTTTCGCAACGGCGGCAGTTGATGCATTTGTCCATTTCGCGGATGATGGCTGGTGAAGTATCTTCACGATAGGTGGATTGCTCCCCTTTGTAATGTATTTCACGTATTCCAAGGTCCTGGGCCAGCTTCTGCAGGTCGCAGGTTCCGTTCTTGGCACAAACCAGGCAATCGAATGGATGATCGGAAAGGATCAGTTCCAGAACGGTTTTCCTGGCATTTAGAACCCGTGGAGAGCTGGTTTTAACTACCATGCCTTCTGTGCACTTGGTAACGCAGGATGGAGCCAGGTTGTTTGCTCCCTCCACTTCCACCACGCACACGCGGCAGCCACCGGGGTTGTGCTTCACGCCCATGCCCTCCAGTTCCATGTAGCAGAGGACCGGGATATTTATGTTGATTTTTTTGGCAGCCTGATAGATGGTTGTTCCTTTCTCAACCTCTATCTGCTTTCCGTTTATCGTTAATTTTATCATTTCTTGCATTGTTCTAATCCTCTTTGTTTAAATGATCTCAACAGCACTGAATTTACAAGCGTCCATACAGTTTCCGCACTTGATACAGATGCTCTGATCAATTTCGTGTACCTGTTTTCTTTCGCCGCTGATGCAGTTAACCGGGCACTTGCGTGCACATGCCGTACAGCCCACGCAGTTCTCTGCGATGATATTATAGCTCATCAGGCTTTTGCAGCTTCCGGCAGCACATTTCTTATCACGAACATGCTCTTCGTATTCATTCCAGAAATTCTCCATGGTGGAAATTACCGGGTTGGGAGCAGTTTGTCCAAGGCCACAAAGTGAAGACTCCTTAATAACTGTGCTCAGGTTTCTGAGTTTGTCAAGGTCTTCGGGTTCACCTTTGCCTTCAGTGATCTTGTCGAGGATTTCATAGAGGCGTTTGTTACCCACGCGGCAGGGTGTACATTTTCCGCAGCTTTCTTCCACCGTAAAATCAAGATAGAATTTTGCTACAGATACCATGCAGTCGTCTTCATCCATTACGATCATACCGCCTGAACCCATCATGGATCCTACAGAAATAAGGTTGTCATAATCGATGGGAGTATCCAGGTGCGCATCAGTAAGACATCCACCTGAGGGACCGCCGGTCTGTACGGCCTTAAATTTCTTGCCGTCTTTAATACCGCCGCCGATCTCAAAAATAACTTCACGCAGGGTAGTACCCATTGGAACTTCGATCAGTCCCACATTATTCACCTTACCGGCCAGGGCAAATACTTTTGTTCCTTTTGATTTTTCAGAACCGATATTAGCGAACCAGTGCGCACCTTTGTTGATAATTACCGGGATGTTGGCAAAGGTTTCCACATTGTTCACGTTGGTAGGTTTGCCACGGAATCCCGATTCAGCAGGGTAGGGAGGTTTTACGGTGGGTTCTCCGCGTTCTCCTTCCATAGAGTGAATAAGGGCAGTTTCTTCTCCGCAAACAAATGCGCCGGCACCATAACGGATCTGGATATCGAAATCAAAGCCGCTTCCAAGAATGTCTTTTCCAAGCAAGCCATAATCACGTGCCTGTTCCAGCGCTATTTTAAGACGCTTGATGGCAAGCGGGTATTCAGCGCGGATATAAACCATTCCAACATTTGCGCCTATGGCAAAACCGTTGATAACCATAGCTTCGATAACGCTGTGCGGGTCACCTTCCAGGATAGAACGGTCCATAAAGGCACCGGGGTCACCCTCGTCGGCGTTACACACCACATATTTCTCATCAGACTGGTTTGCGTGGGCAAACTGCCATTTGAGTCCGGTAGGGAAACCACCGCCACCACGACCACGCAGTCCTGAATCTTTCATAATTTCAATGGTCTTCTCCTGACCAAGTTCTCCAAGCACTGTTCCCATTGCCTGGTAGCCTTCGCGGGCTATATACTCATCGATGCTCTCGGGGTTAATAACTCCGCAGTTGCGAAGCGCGATACGGATCTGCTTCTTGTAGAAGTCCATATGAGCCGAATCACTGATCCTTTGGTCATTTTCAGGATCTTTGAAAAGCAATTTTTTA
>JBEPXQ010000085.1:0-7146 GCA_041641835.1 Bacteroidales bacterium | reverse complement strand
ATCCAGAAACACTCCTTCTTTACCCATATTGCCCCATTCAAACTTGTTCATCATATTATCATACATGATGTCGGTAGCCACGCGTCCGGTCATACCGTCGCCGTCATTATCCTCAACAGGCACCAGGCGGTAGGCCAGGCCCTCAATCTGGAAGTACTTTTCCAGGTTGATATAGGCGTCGCTGCCTGTGGTGATGGCAAAATACACAGGCCGCTTCCAGTTGTTATTGGCCAGTATGTCCAGCTGCAACATCTGGTTTTTCATGATACCATTACCACTGGCGCGCCATTTCAGTTCGTCTATAATCATTGCGGTGTCCTGCGGGCGTACCACATCATATTTCATTACAGAGTCTTTATTGACAGTAAGCTTGAATTTACGGGTAGGGAAAATATTAAGCTTTCTTCCGCCTACACTGAACTTTGTGCGGTCATCATTACTGCCAACAAAATCCATCACGCTTTTCAGCTCGAAGTGCTGATCCTCTTCTTTGGAATGTTCCACGATGTAAACATAGTCGCGCGTACCATCGCGATATTGCTCGTGAGTCATGCTGAATGGCACCGCGTCGGATTCATAGGCCTTTCTTGCCATCTGGTCGGCATACCAGCCGGTATTCAGCAGGCTGAGGTTTACCACGCGCACGTCTGTACGTATGCCTTCTACCTCCTGTGCATACCAGAGCGGGAAGGTATCATTATCACCATTGGTAAACAAGATGGCATTTTTGTCGCAGGAGTTCAGATAATTTTTAGCCATGGCCAGAGCCGTATATCTTTCGGAGCGGTCATGGTCATCCCAACCTTCTGCAGCCATAATTCCCGGAACAGCGAGTACTGTAACTATAGTGGCCACCGGGGCAGCTATTTTCAGGGACATCACCTTGCTTAGCAGTCGTGATAGTGACATTACCCCGAGCCCTATCCAGATGGCGAAGGCAAACAGGGAGGCAGCGTATGCGTAATCCCGTTCCCTGGGCTGATACGGATACTGGTTGAGATAAATGATTATGGCAAAGCCTGTCATCAGGAATAGGAGAAATACTACGAATGAGTTTTTCTTGTCCACATTAATATGGTAGAAAAAGCCGATGAGGCCAAGGATTAGTGGCAGCAGATAAAATGCATTGCGTGCCTTATTGGTGGCCACATCAAGCGGAAGGTATTCCGGTGGGCCTGATTCGCCAATTGCTTTATCAATAAACGGTATTCCTGATATCCAATTGCCGTGAAGCGGCCCTCCGTGGCCCTGAATATCGTTTTGACGACCGGCATAATTCCACATGAAGTACCGGAAATACATGAAACCTATCTGATATCTGAAGAAGTATTTCAGGTTTTGGCCGAAAGTTGGCTTGTGCCTTACAGAGGTTTTTCCATTCGGTTGTGTAATACTGATGGGAATCCCGTTTTTGCCATCAAAGCCTGACCAGCTCTTATATGCTCTGCCATGTTCGGGGCGTGAACGGCTCCACATGCGTGGGAAAACCGTTTTAAATTGATCATCGAAAGTGGGTACAGTTCCTTTTGCATCCTTTGTCATGATATACTGATGATCCACAGAATAATCTTTCCCTGAAGCTGTAACAAATTCTTTGGCTTTATCCTTTTTAAGGAATTGCTTCACCGTACGATTGTTATCTTTAACAACATAGAATTTCTCGTAAACGGGCGTTCCGTCGGCAGGTTCTTGTGCCTGTGGAGCATTATAATACGCGCCATAGAAGATAGGCCAGTCGCCATACTGTTCACGGTTAAGGTAGGATAGCAAACTTAGAGCACTTTCCGGATTATTTTCATCTATGGGAGTGTTGGCATTAGAGCGGATCACCAGCATAATAAAAGATGAATACCCGATCAAAAGAAACACCAGAGAAAGGATAATAGTGTTGGCAACCACTTTTTTGTGCTTGCGCGTATAATTTAGTCCCCAGATAATCAGTCCGATTATAAGCAGGAAGTAGAAGATAGTTCCCGAATGGAATGGCAGTCCAATTCCGTTAACAAAGCTACGCTCGAAAAGTCCCGCAAACTTCACAATTCCCGGGACGATCATATACATGATAAGGAACAGTATGAAAATAGAAATTCCCAGGGCAATAATGATCCCTTTTGTGCTAGCCTTGTATTTTTTGAAATAATAGATGAGTGTGATAGCAGGTATTGCCAGCAGGTTCAGCAAGTGAACACCGATCGACAGCCCTACCAGATAAGCTATGAGGATCAGCCAGCGGTATGAGTAAGGATCATCTGAATTGCGTTCCCATTTAGTGATAGCCCAGAATACTATCGCCGTAAAGAAGGTGGAAAGTGCATAAACCTCACCTTCCACTGCTGAAAACCAAAAAGAATCGGTAAATGTAAAGGCAAGTGATCCAACGATACCACTTCCGAAGATCATAATCATTTCACCGGTTCCAATTTCTTTTTTGTAGTGGTTCTTTACAATTTTTTTGGCAAAATAAGTAATGACCCAGAAGAGGAACAGAACTGAAAAGCTACTGGCCAGGGCCGACATAATATTAATCATGAAGGCTACTTTTGATTCATCTCCAAAGGCGAACAGGGAGAAAAAGCGGCCCAGCATTTGAAATAAAGGTGCTCCCGGTGGGTGGCCCACCTGCAGTTTGTAGGCTGTTGCTATGTATTCTCCACAATCCCAGAAACTTGCCGTAGGTTCTGCTGTAAGAATAAAAACCAGGGAGGCCAGGATAAATACGGCCCACCCTATCAGGTTGTTGAGCTTTTGGTAATTCATGTTCTGATTCTTCTTTTTTCTTAAATAAGGCTACGAAATTAAAAAAATTATATCAACCCCAACTCCACCCGCTGATGTTTAACTTTTTTTCACGTTTAAAGCGGTTCAAATCAAAACTATACAAGCTTGATAAAGATATTCTTTTTTATACCAGCCTTTAAGCTTATAGTGGCGGTTAAAGCTACTTTCAGCTTGCATTTGCGAAATTGATTGCATGATAATATGCGCTGATTATAGCAACAGAGGTGTTTCATACATAAATTTTTCCATAAGCTGTTTGCTGAGAAAAATATTTTTTATATATTTGCAGCCCGATTGCGAGATTGTCCGATGGTGTAATTGGCAACACGTCTGGTTTTGGTCCAGAAGAGTCCAGGTTCGAGCCCTGGTCGGACAGCACAAAAGAAATCTCTCCATGGTGAGAGATTTTTTCGTAAAAGGAACCTTGCGGGATAAGGAATTGGATGGAAGGGGACAGCAAGTCCCCTTTCTTTATACATCAAATCCCCTGAAACTATGATAGAAAAGAATTACATAGAAAAACTGGTACAGGATAAACTGGAAGGTACCGCTTACTTTATGGTTGACTGCTCGGTGAGCAAGGACAACCAGATAGTAGTGGTGCTGGATGGTGAAAAAGATGTGAGCATTGATGCCTGTATGAACGTGAGCCGTTACCTGGAGTCTTCTCTTGATCGCGACCGGGAGGACTTTGAGCTGCAGGTTACTTCTTACGGTACTGATATGCCGCTGGTGAATATGAGGCAATATCGTAAATACCTCAACAGGCCTATTAAAATACTGGATAAGGAAGATAAGCTTACTGAAGGGATTCTGTTGGAAGTAGATGATGAAAAACTCCGCCTGGAACCACAGATTAAACCAAAGAAAAAAGGTATGAAACCCAAAAAAGGCGAACCACTTGAGTTTCGCTTTTCTGAAATTAAGGAAATAAAACCCGTGCTTAAATTTTAAGTCACTTTTTAATAATTTAGTACTATGGAAAACATAAATCTTGTTGAGTCTTTTTCGGAATTTAAAGATTTCAAAAATATTGACCGCGCAACCCTGATGCGTATTCTGGAAGACGTTTTTCGTCATCAGATCACCAAGAATTACGGAACGGATGAAAACTTCGATATAATTGTAAATATTGATAAAGGTGACCTTGAGATCTGGCAAAACAGGGAAATTGTTGAGGACGGGGAAGTGGAAGATGAAAATTCGCAAATCGCGTATTCTGATGCCATCAAAATTGAACCTGATTTTGAGGTTGGAGAAGAAGTATCAACCGAAATGAAAATTGAAGACTTCGGGCGTCGCGAAATACTGGCCATCAGGCAAAATCTCATTTCAAAGGTTCAGGAATATGAAAAGGACAGTGAATATAGAAAATATAAGGAACGCATAGGCGACATCATTACCGGCGAGGTTTACCAGGTGTGGAAACGTGAGATACTGGTGATTGATGATGAAGGTATAGAACTTATTCTTCCGCGTTCCGAACAAATTCCTTCTGACTTCTACCGTAAGGGTGATACCATCCGGGCGGTGGTGCTCAAGGTTGATATGCGTAACAATAATCCAACGATCATACTGTCACGTACTTCTCCCGCCTTCCTGGAGCGGCTGTTTGAACAGGAAGTGCCTGAAGTGTATGACGGGCTGATAACCATAAGAAAGATTGTACGCGAACCCGGCGAACGTGCTAAAATAGCCGTGGAGTCCTACGATGAACGTATCGATCCCGTAGGAGCCTGCGTGGGAATGAAAGGCTCTCGTATCCACGGTATCGTAAGAGAGCTGCGCAATGAAAATATTGATGTTATCAATTATACTGATAACACCAGCTTGTTTATACAGCGTGCGCTGAGCCCTGCTAAGATTTCATCCATCAAACTGGATGATGATACCGGACGTGCAGAGGTTTACCTCAAGCCCGATCAGGTTTCCATGGCTATTGGTAAAGGCGGGCACAATATCAAGCTGGCCGGAAAACTTACAGGCTATGAAATCGATGTATTCCGTGATATGGAAGGCGATGCCGAAGATGTGGATCTGCAGGAATTCTCCGATGAGATTGATCAGTGGATCATAGATGAATTCAAAACCATTGGTTGTGACACCGCGAAGATGGTGCTGGATTATGACATACAGGACCTGGTGAACAGAACCGACCTTGAAGAGGAAACCATCAGGGAAGTTATCCGGATTCTAAGAGAAGAATTTGAATAACAAAGATTTATTTTGCAATTTTGGGCTTTAATCCAAATAGGATAAAAAATATAAAAGAATTATATGGCAGCTAATAAGAAACCATTGAGACTGAGCAGAGTAGCCAGGGAGTTCAATCTTGGCATACAAACGATTGCTGAGTTTCTGAATGATAAGGGATTTGAGGTGGATGCGAAACCAAACGCCAAGATCAATCCTGAGGCATATGACTTGCTCATTCAGGAGTTCGAATCGGATAAAACTGCCAAGGAGGAATCCAAGAAAATCGGACTTAGCCACTCCAGGCGTGAAAGCATATCTTTGGATGATAAGCATGATGACGAGGACGATACTACAGAGGAAGACGACACTGAAGAGCTGATCATTCGTGATACAGGTGTGAAGAAAGACGAAGTTGAAGCTGAACCTGAAGCTGAAAAAGAAGAGCCTGAGGAAGAGAAAAAACCGGAAGCCAAAGAGCCCGAAGAGCAACCTGAAGCAGAAGCTGAACCTGTTGAAGAGAAGCAGCCGAAGAAAGCAGCCGAAGAAGAAGCTGAAAAGCCTACCGAGAAACCAGTGGAGAAAGAAAAGCCGGTGGAACCCACGCCTGAGCCCAAACCGGAACCTGAAGAAAAAGCTGCCAGCATAGAGGCTGAGGATAAACCTGCCAAAAAAGAAAAGGCTGCTGAAAAAGCGGAAGATAAACCTAAAGAAAAGCCGGAAGAAAAACCCAAAGAGGAAAAAAAGAATGGCCTGAACATACAGGGCAAGATTGACCTGGATAAAATAGAATCATCAACCAGGCCTGTGAAGCGCAGCAAGAAACAAGCGGAAGAAAAGAAAGAAAAGGCACGTAAGGAAGAGAAGGCCAAAAAAGCAGCTACGGAAAAGCCGGCTAAGAAAGAAGCCGGAAAAAAACCTGTTGAGAAGCCCAAAGAAGAGGCAAAACCAAAGCAGGAAGAAGAAAAGAAGCCTGAAAAGCAAAAGGAAGGAAGTGAATTTGTTAAAACTGAATTCCAGAAGTTGAACGGGCCTACTATTCTGGGTAAAATAGATCTTCCGGAGAAAAAGAAGAAAGATTCGCGCAAAAAACCGGTGGCTTCTTCAACCGATGATAAGCTCGGAAAAGGTAAACGCAAGAAGCGTAAACGTATAAGAAAAGCTGTGGACCCGAATGCTCCTGCCAAAACAGACCAGAAGTCCAGGCAGAAAGCAGATGAGGCTAAGCCAACTTCAAAGCGCCAGAAGCGTAAAGCAAAACGTAAACAGCAAAAGCACGAGCCTACCGAGGAGGAAATCCAGAAGCAGATAAAGGAAACTCTGGAAAAACTCTCCGGACAGGGAAAATCAAAAGCTGCCAAGCATCGCCGGGAAAAACGTAAAACAGCCACCGAAAGCCGCCAGAAAGAGCAGGAACGCCTGGAACAGGAAAAACCATCCCTGCAGGTTACCGAATTTGTTACAGCCAACGAGCTGGCTAATATGATGAATGTGGATGTCAATCAGGTAATCTCGGCCTGCATGAGCATGGGTATGTTTATATCCATTAACCAGCGCCTGGATGCTGAAACCATCACTATACTTGCAGATGAATTCGATTATGAAGTGGATTTCGTTAGTGTGGAAGAGGTGGAAGAAGTAGATACGGAAGAAGCGGATGATCCTGGTAAGCTGAAGCCGCGTTCTCCCATTGTTACTGTTATGGGGCACGTTGACCATGGTAAAACATCACTGCTTGACCATATTCGTAAAGCCAACGTAATTGCCGGTGAGGCAGGAGGTATCACACAGCACGTGGGAGCCTATGAAGTTGAGCTGCCGGATGACCGCTCTATTACGTTTCTTGATACACCAGGCCATGAGGCCTTTACCGCCATGCGTGCCCGTGGTGCGAATATCACCGATATAGCCATTATCGTAATTGCTGCCGATGACCGTGTGATGCCTCAAACCAAGGAGGCTATTAATCATGCCCAGGCTGCAGGCGTTCCCATTATTTTTGCCATTAACAAAGTAGATAAGCCGGGAGCGAACCCTGAAAAGGTGAAAGAAGAACTTGCTGCCATGAACTTGTTGGTAGAAGACTGGGGAGGAAAGTATCAAAGCCAGGATATTTCTGCTAAAAACGGGACCAATGTGGATGACCTGCTGGAGAAAATTCTGCTCGAAGCTGAA
>JBEPXQ010000084.1:0-7205 GCA_041641835.1 Bacteroidales bacterium | reverse complement strand
TGCAGGTGGAGGATCAGCTGGCTGAGGATCAGCTGGATGGTTACCTGAAAGTGATGAGCTATAATGTCCATTCCTATAATCGCAGAAACTGGAATAAAGAAAATCAGGAGAATTTAACAGGGCAGTTTGTAAACTTTTTCGCGGAGCAGAAACCAGACATACTTTGTCTTCAGGAGCATCTTTCCTATGGTGAAAGTGAAAGGCTTATCAGGGAGAAGGTAAGGGAAAACGCTGGATTGAATCATTATTATCTGAAAAAATATTATAACACGCATGACAAATCACAATGTGTTGGTATTTTCAGCAGATATCCTATCATCAGATACGGAATGGGGCAGTCGGACTTCAAAGGCAAGGAGCGCACCTTTTTTGTTTTTTCTGATATAAAGCTGGCAGAGGATACTGTGAGAATTTACAGTGTTCACCTGCAGTCGATTCAGCTTAAGGATGAGTATGTGCTATTTACTGAAGAGCCATTGCCTCAGGATAAAGAATATCAAAAGATTGTGAAGCAGAATTCTGTTAAAATGGCCCGTAAGCTGAAACAAGCATTCCAGGCGAGAGCCGGACAGTCAGAAAGGCTGCAGGAGCATGTCAGCAAAAGCCCTTATCCGGTGGTGCTTTGCGGGGATTTTAATGATACGCCAACGAGCTATGCCTATGCACAAGTAAACAGGCTACTTAAAGACGCATACCGGAAAAGCGGAAACGGCAACAGCAAAACATATTCGGGTAAATTCCCTTCATTCAGAATAGACTATATTTTTTACAGTGAAGATTTTGAATCGGCAAATACTGAAATAATACCTAAAGAGTGGTCGGATCATTATCCGGTGATCTCGCACCTTAAACTTCAGGAAGAAAAATGAACCAGGTATGATAAAAAAGAACTTACCACACCGTAGATGAATAAACTAAGCTTTGAAGTAAGCTCGTGTGTGTACCGTTTTTTTCAAGTCCAGGTTCATATGATCATTAAAATCAATTATAAAGATGCAATTTGAACTCATATCCGACTATAAGCCCACCGGCGACCAGCCGGAAGCAATAAAACAGCTAAGTGAAGGCATACTGCGCAATGATGAGGCACAAGTTCTGCTGGGAGTTACCGGCTCCGGGAAAACATTTACCGTTGCCAACATGATACAGGAGGTTCAGCGTCCCACCCTGGTGCTAAGCCATAACAAAACCCTGGCAGCGCAGCTTTACGGGGAATTCAAGCAGTTTTTTCCCAATAACGCTGTGGAGTATTTTGTATCATACTATGATTATTATCAGCCAGAAGCTTATATCCCTGTTACCAACACATATATAGAAAAAGACCTTTCCATTAATGAGGAAATTGAAAAGCTGCGCTTAAGTGCCACCTCTTCCCTGCTCTCGGGAAGGCGCGATGTTATTGTAGTTTCGTCGGTTTCCTGCATTTATGGAATCGGAAATCCGGATGAATTCAATAAAAATGTGATTCACCTTAGAAGCGGTGATGTTATTGCACGCAACAAGCTTCTTCATCAGCTTGTAACCAGCCTATACAGCCGTACTGAAGCTGAGTTCAGCCGCGGAACCTTCCGCGTTTCAGGTGATACTGTGGAAGTCTATCCTGCTTATTCTGATGAATATGCTTATCGCATCTTATTCTGGGATGATGAAATTGAAGCGCTGGAAACGTTCATACCTGAAACAGGAAAAGTTCTTGAAAATCTTGATGAAGCTATCATTTATCCGGCTAATATTTTTGTAACCTCCCAGGATCGCATGAATAAGGCCCTTACCCAGATTCAACTGGATCTGGGCGACCAGGTGCGCTATTTTCAGGAAACAGGAAAAGAATTTGAGGCAAAGCGTCTTGATGACCGGGTGACCTATGATGTGGAGATGATGCGCGAGCTGGGTTACTGCAGCGGAATAGAGAACTACTCAAGGTATTTTGATGGCCGGGAACCCGGCACACGCCCTTTCTGCCTGCTGGATTATTTTCCGGATGATTTTATCACTGTAATAGACGAAAGTCATGTCACCATCCCGCAGCTTCATGCCATGTATGGTGGCGACCGCTCGCGAAAGGAGAACCTGGTGGAATATGGTTTCAGGCTGCCGGCTGCCCTGGACAACAGGCCGCTGAAGTTTGATGAATTCCTGGGCCTGGTGAATCAAACCGTGTATGTAAGTGCCACACCTGGCGATTTTGAAATTCAACAGTCGGGGGGCGTGCTGGTGGAACAGGTGGTAAGACCTACCGGGTTACTAGACCCGCCAATAGAGATAAAGCCCAGCGCGAACCAGATTGATGACCTGCTGGAAGAAGTACGGCAGGTGGTGGACCGCGGGGAACGGGTGCTGGTAACTACACTTACAAAGCGTATGGCCGAGGAATTAACGGATTACCTGTTGAGAATAAATGTTAAAACCCGCTATATCCACTCTGATATTGACACGCTGGAAAGGGTTGAAATACTCAGGGGATTGCGCACCGGGGAATTCGATGTGCTGGTTGGTGTAAATCTTCTGCGCGAAGGGCTTGACCTTCCGGAAGTATCTCTTGTGGCTATACTCGATGCCGACAAAGAGGGATTCCTGCGCTCGGAGACCTCGCTTACACAAACAGCAGGTCGTGCTGCCCGTAACATCAATTCAAAAGTAATCATGTATGCTGACAGGATCACAAACTCCATGCAGCGCACCCTGGATGAAACAGACCGAAGAAGGGAAAAACAACTAAAGTTCAATGAAATACACAACATCACGCCCACACCACTCAAAAAATCAGAAACCAATATATTCGGGCAAACTGCCGTGATTGATGTTAATGGTGAGAAAGTGAAAGCATACGCCGGTCCAACAAAACAGAGTATAGCTGCCGATCCGGTGGTGGAGTATATGAGCCGCGAAGAACTTGAAAAAACCATTAAGGAGACCAAAAATAAAATGGAGACAGCAGTGAAAGAGCTGAATTTTGAAGATGCTGCTCATTATCGCGATGAAATGCTCGAACTGGAAAAAAAACTCAGAAGCATGAGCGAAAATCCATTTTCTAAGTAATTATAAAAGGATTGTGAAAACCTTTTCAGTGGCGCTATGTTAGTATCTCGTAACCCTTATTTTCTATGTCAAAAAAACAAAGAAGGTGGACCATAGCAATTTCAGTTATTGTTATCCTTGTAGCTCTTCGGCTGGCCCTGCCCTACTGGGTGAAAAATTTCATCAATGAAAAGCTTGCTGATATGAACGGCTACGCCGGACATATTCATGAGCTGGATTTCAAGCTGTATCGCGGGATAGCTGTGGTGGACAGTGTTATCATAAAAAAAGCAAACGGTGAGGTAGATGTTCCATTTATGGACATCAAAACAGTTAAGGTTACCCTACAGCCTGAAGCTTTGGTTAAGGGTTCGATAGTTACCGAATTCATGCTGATAAAACCAAAGCTGAACTTTGTGGAAGCAGGCTCCGATGCTGCCAGTCAATATGGTAAGGGCGTGGACTGGATGAAGCAGTTTAAATCACTCACCCCGCTGCGGATCAATCACCTGGAGGCTAAAAACGGCGTCTTATCCTACAGAGACTTAACCACCAACCCAAAGGTTGATGTGTTTATGAAAGACATTAACTTTACCTTGTCAAATCTTGCAGGCGTGCTCGAATACCGCGACAGCCTGCTGCCTTCCAGCCTTTATGCACAGGCTTCCACCTTCGGTGGGAAGCTTGAAATAGAAGGTGGATTGAATACTATTGGTAATTCTTCGGATGTGGATTTAAATGCCAGTTTCGAGAAAATCGACCTGACGAGTTTAAATGACCTGGCCAAAAGCTATGCTGATTTTGACTTTGAAGCCGGGCACCTGAATTTCTATTTTGAAATAGCCAAACGCGATAGCTCATTCCAGGGATATGCCAAGCCACTGTTTACCAATGTGGATGTGGCCAGCCCGGGTACTGAAAAAGATGAAGGCTTCTTCAGAAAAATATGGGAAGGCTTAGTAGGCACCGGATTTGAAATACTGGAGAACCAGGATGAAGAGCAAACCGGAACCAGAATACCGTTTAGCGGCAGCACTAAAAATCCCCAAACCAGCACCTGGGTCATCATTAAAAATACCTTCGGCAATGCATTCGTTGAGGCATTTAATCGTGAACTTAATTATCACATCAGTCTTAAAGACATTGAGGAATAATTATTGATCCATGTAAAAAAACGCAATCGCTGGAAATTCAATGCTTTGGCTAATCCTGTTTAGGCCGTTTTATTATTTACCTCTCAACGCATTTTTTAGTTCGGCCTTGCTCATTTTGCTTCTGCCTTCTATATCTGCCTTTTTAGCTTCTTCATACAGGTCTTCCTTACTGCGATTTTCATATTTGTCACGCTTGCCTCCTTTTTCACCTGCATTTTGAGAATTAGCTATGCGGGCAGCCTTTTCTTTGCTGTATCCCTGGTCGCGTAATTCTTCATATTGTTCATCATTCTTGATCTGTGAACCGTGATTTTTAGATTTTGACATAGTGTATAGAGTTTTTGATTAGTACATTTTATTATCATTTTCGCTCTGCGCCGGTATTTTCTGAATCACATCCCAATGCTCTACTATCCTGCTCTGGCCATCAAATCTGAAAAAGTCCATGGTAACATATTCCTCTCCACCGGGCCATTGCTGATGAGTATGAAGGGCCACCAGCTCCTCTTCGGCAGCAGCGCGAACTATTCGCAGTGATTTATCCGGATAATCTTTTGCCATGCGCTCAAAATATTCAATAAATCCGGCTTTGCCATCATTTACCAGAGGATTATGCTGAATATACTCATCACCAACATATTTTTCGACAGCTTTTTCTGGATTTCCTTCAAAAGCCTCCCTGTAGAAATTAATGGCAACTTCTTTATTCTTATCCGTCTTATTTATCTTATCGTTTTCCATCTGTTCTTAATTTCAATTGTACCGTCTGCCGGGAACTCAGCAGGCGGAATTAACTCCCGATACTGATTGCCTTGTTTACGGTAAATATTTAACAGCCACCGGTTCATCTGCAAAATTTGCAGCTCAGTGGCGAATCTTTTGCAATTTAATTTATTTACAGGCACTTAACCAAGCGCAAGCCCTTTGTAATACTCTGTGCTTTATGTATCTAACCATTGATTCCTAGCTTTTGTTTACTCCGGGTCTCAACAGCCTTTCTAAAGGATTTAAACTTATTTCCACAGGCTCTTGTTAGGTAAGCAGGTAACAGTAGATAAAATCTGTTTATGAATTTCCAAAAGAAAACCAAACATCTAAGACGTTATAAAGATCTGGCTGAATTGCTCATTAAATACGGGCAAAGCGACCTGGTGAGCTCTCTTGACATTGAGCCGTACAGTAAAGAAGAAGAAAGCCGGCGGGCAGATCCGAAGGCGGAAGAACTGCCAAACGACCTGGAAAAACTTGGACCAACCTACATAAAACTCGGCCAGTTTTTATCAACCCGGCCCGATATAATCCCGCAGGAATACATGAGCGAGCTGGGACAGCTTCAGGACAATGTAGAACCAGTGGATTATGATACCATTGAGCAGATCGTTTACAGGGAACTCGGTACGCGCATTTCAAAAGCTTTTAACGAATTTAAAGCGGAACCTCTCGCTTCGGCTTCGCTTGGGCAGATACATTTTGCCCGCTTGCGTGATAACCGCCCGGTAGCTGTTAAAGTGCAGCGTCCCGGCATCAGGGAGCAAATATTTGATGATCTGGATGCATTTGATGATATTGCTGACTTTCTTGAGCGCAATACAAAAGCAGGAAAGCAGTTTATGCTTACCACCATGCTTGATGAGTTTCGCAAATCAATGATCAGCGAGCTGGATTACCTGGCAGAAGCAGAACACCAGAAAATTTTAGGTGAGAATCTGGCAGGTTTCCGCCATCTTAAGGTTCCGAAACCTGTGGACAGCTATACCACCTCTAAAGTACTTACCATGGATTTTATTGATGGTAAGAACATCGGGCACCTCTCGCCCATAGGCAAAACGGAGGTTAGAGGTGAAAAACTGGCAAAGGAGCTCTTTGAAGCTTATTTGCAGCAAATACTTATAGATGGTTTTTATCATGCTGACCCACATCCGGGTAACCTGTTTATCACCCACGATGGTAAATTGGCACTTATCGATCTGGGGATGGTAGCCAGAGTGCACGATGATCTGCAGAATAACCTGATCAGGCTGCTGATTGCATTAAGTGAAGGTAAAGGCGAGCAAACGGCAGAAAATGCGCTCAGGATCGGTAAAAAAACTTCCACGGCTGATGAAAAGAATTTCAGAAAAGAAGTTATTGAATATGTAGCCGTATATCACGGAAGCAGCCTGGAACAAATAGAGACAGGAAAGATTGTTATCGGCTTGACGAAAGTATCAGCCAGGAATGGGATCAAACTTCCCCCGGAACTTGTGATGTTGGGTAAAGCGCTTCTTAACCTTGATAAAGCAGCAGAAATTTTAGATCCACAATTCGATCCTAATGCGGCTATCAGGCAAAACACTGCTATACTCTTGAAAAAAAGGATGAGAAAGGCCATGAAACCATCAGGATTATATGATGCGATGTTAGAAACCAAGGAAATTGTGGAAAAGTTTCCTGGCAGGATCAATAACATTATGCGAATACTGGCGGGTAATGACTTTACTGTGAAACTCAGGCTGATGAATGAACCCAAATTCCTGTCGGTTGTAAAAGAAGCATCCAACCGGCTTACACTGGGCATGATACTGGCAGCCCTGATCATAGGAGCTGCACTGCTGATGCGGGTGGAAACCACTTTCACCATCCTGGGCTATCCTGGCATAGCCATACTGTTTTTCCTCCTGGCGGCTTTTGGTGGGCTGATACTTGCTTTTCGCATACTGTTTCCGGACAAAGATAAAACTAACAAAAAACAATAAGATGCAAGACTTGTTTTTTAATAACTGGGAAGGGATGATCAGGATAGTGATCCAAACCATTTTGGCCTATTTTAGTATGGTGATCTTTTTACGGATTACCGGCAAACGCACCCTGTCTAAAATGAATGCCTTTGATTTTGTGGTGACAGTGGCAATGGGTTCAACCCTGGCTACTGTGGCGCTAAGCAAAAAGCTACCCATAGCCGAAGGTGCACTTGCCATTTTTATATTGATAGGCTTACAATATGCCATCGCCTGGCTGTCGGTGAGGTCAAAAACAATAAAAAACCTGATCACC
>JBEPXQ010000083.1:441-7272 GCA_041641835.1 Bacteroidales bacterium | reverse complement strand
TGTTATGCCAACCAGCAAGCCGCCTGTACTAAGCATGGATTCATTGAGATTATCATGGATCAATCCTATGCCCTGCTTGTAAAGGTCATCATTGTAGGCAAATTTTCCTGCGGAGTTAACCGTCATTCTAAAATTACCTGTATTAAACGTATAGTATCCCCGGTTAAAGCTTTCACTGATATACTGGTAATCATTGAAAGAGTCCAGCTGATAGCTGATTTTAAAATACACCCTTTCCGAGAGTGGCATATTCGGCAATATGATGATCTTAAAAGGATTGCCTGAAATATTCAGGCTTCCCATTTCATTCATAGCGGGAATGCTAACCACTGAGTCGAGCACCACTACCGCCGGATGGTCACAACTGAGAACAGCTTTACTGCTAAAGGGTGTTGAGGAGAGATAGTTGGTAAAAGTCCCTTTTAATAAGAAGGTATCATACACGGCATTAGCCAACCCCTGTCTTTCAAAGCGATAATCCTCAAACCTCACTGAAGGTGTACTTGTTTTTTTGATGGCTGCGTACATATCAAGTAAGCCGGTACCCAGCTGATCTTTGTACTGTGCACTGATCAGGTTATCATAAATGTTGCTATTTGTATTCACTCGCACCTGTTCCCCTGCCTGCAGTGCATTCATATGTGGATATTTCGATCTAACCAGTCCGGCTGTTGCACTAACCATGGGGGCCGCCATCGAGGTTCCGTAGCTGTAAACATAGTTGCCATATGCCCAGGTGCTGTAAATCCGGGATCCAGGAGCACAAAGGTCAACGAAATAATTATAAGTAGAGCCAGCCCACTTCAGGTTTTTCCGGTTGGTAGCAGCCACACTGATGACATTATTATAGGAGGCCGGATAATATTCGATATCACTGTTGCTGTTTCCGCAGGCAGCTACTACCAAAACATCCTTGTTGTAAGTAGCATAATTGATGATATCCTGCCCATAACGACCCGCTCCGATTAGGCCGCCCCAGCTGCAGTTTACCACTGCGCATCCATGATCAGCAGCATAAACCAGGCTCTCATAGCCCATCGTAAATTTACCATATTCATCATCAACCTTTATAGGCAGGTACCGGCATTTAAAACCTACACCTGCAACACCCGTATTATTGTCTGTTTCAGCTGCCATTATCCCGGTAACATGAGCTCCATGCCCAATCTGATTTACGTTGGGATCATTATCCCATTCGCCCAGGTCCCATCCGCGGTAGTTATCCACAAAGCCGTCATTGTCATTATCCACACTGTCAATTGGATCATCATAATTATAAGCAATACTACCCATCAGGTCCGGATGGTCGGTATCTGTACCTGTATCGCTTACTCCAAGCACAGTAGCGGTGTCACCCTGGTAAAAGCCCCATGCTCTGTAAGCATTGATTTTATCCAGATGATATTGTTGATTGATATAAGGATCAGAAGGAATATAGGTGGCAAATACCTGAACAGGATAAACAAGCTCCACGTATTCGAAAAAACCTGAACGGGACAATAGCTCCTGCACCTGCCTTATGTTACGTGTTTTATTAAAGCTGAGCCGATAAATAAGCGAAAGATCCACCAAAGGGTTTCCATAGTCATCCACTCTGTGGGCCGGTGGGTCTTTACGAGGATATTTCCGGTTAATTTCAAGCTCAGGATACAGATCCTTCCACACCTGAACCCATACTGCAGCTGTGCCTTTATCAAGTATATGCCGGTGTTCAGGCTTCAGCTTTGCTATCAACGTCCCGGGGGCCGGTTCCTCGTCAACAGACTGTGCTGCAAGCACAGAAAAGAAGGAAAATATAATCAGAGTAAGAAAAATATGCTTCATAATTTTTGATTTTAGTGGTACCCGTCATTTATGCGGGAAGCTTGCCATGTGTAATACTCACGCTACATTAGCTTTCAGGCTTTATTATAATTATGCAGGTGTCAGATTCATTATCATGGCCTGGTTCATCATCAACTATTTTTCAGATCAAAAATAAGAAAAACAAGTGCTTTCCGGCAACTTTTTTACCATAAAGAAAATTCCGGAAGCTCCTGGATAAACTCATATGACCAGTTTTCGTAATCCATTTTACAGTAGTAATGCTGTAATCCGTTAGTCACCATCAGGTAATCAACCCTGATAGCCACATTATAACGTGCTATCTGCTCAAATGTTTCTTGTGTTATTTTTACAGCCGGCGCTTTGCACTCCACAATCAGTCTCGGCCGGGCCTTATTATCAAATATCACCACATCAGCACGGCGTTTCATTTTATTGTAAACAAACTGCTTTTCAACGCTCATAAGGCTTTCGGGGACATTTTTTTCCAGCAACAGAAACCTGATCACGTGTTGCCTCACCCATTCTTCAGGTGTAAGTGCCACATATTTTCTTCTTACTGTATCAAAAATGCGGTTATCTGGTTGGATTTTGAATTCATATTCCGGAAAACCAAGATTATACTGCTCCATATCGTGATCTGCAAAATTTGAATAAAAGTAACATTATTCTCATTACCTTTGTTTGAGTTTTTAAAAGCCTTTTTATGCGGACAAAAGATGAAATCGTGCAGAACTGGCTGCCCCGTTATACCGGGCTCAGCCTGGAAAAAATCGGGAAATATGTGTTGCTGGTAAATTTTCAGGAATATGTTGAAAAATTTGCAGAAATACTGGATTCGAAGGTTGTTGGTTACGACCGCCAGATGCCTTCCAGTACTTCAGGTGATATTTCCATCATTAACATAGGAATGGGTAGTGCTAATGCAGCCACCATTATGGACCTGCTGAGTGCCATAAAACCCATAGCTGTCCTTTTTCTGGGTAAATGTGGCGGGTTGAAAAAAAAGAATCAGCTCGGAGACCTGATCCTTCCCATTGCCGCCATACGCGGAGAGGGAACATCCAATGACTATTTCCCTCCGGAAGTACCTGCTTTGCCTGCATTTAACCTGCAAAAAGCCATTTCAACCACTATACGCGAACATCAGCGCGACTATTGGACAGGAACCGTATTTACTACCAACAGACGTGTGTGGGAGCACGATAACGAGTTTAAAGCCTATCTGCGCAGGGTACGCTCCATGGCGATTGACATGGAAACAGCTACTATTTTCACTGCAGGCTTTGCCAATCATATTCCAACAGGAGCACTGCTGCTGGTATCAGACCAACCCATGATCTCTACCGGAGTAAAAACAGAAATCTCCGACAGGGAAGTAACTGAAAATTTTGCGCAGGAGCACCTGCAGATCGGAATTGACTCACTGATGCAGCTGGTTAACAACAACCTTACAGTTAAGCACCTTAAATTTGATATGAACGAATAATCATGGCTAAAAGTGTTATTGACGATTTCAAGGAATTATACCTGGACCTGAGGAATAAAGTATATCACCCGGTGTATCTTCTGCAGGGTGAAGAGTCTTTCTTTATTGATAAGCTGGTGGAGTTTCTGGAAGATAATGTCCTTACAGAAGCAGAAAAAGAATTCAACCTGGATGTGCTTTACGGTAAAGATATCACTCCCTCACAGCTGATATCTTCGGCCCGCCGGTATCCGATGATGGCTAACCATCATGTGGTGATAGTGAAGGAAGCCCAGTCAATGAAAAAAATGGATGAATTAATACCTTATATTGAAAATCCGTTGAAATCAACCCTGCTGGTACTGGTTCATAAGCACAAAACAATTGATGGCAGAAAAGCCCTTGGAAAAACACTTAAGAAAAAAGGAGTGATTTTCAACTCCAAAAAACTATATGACAATCAGATCCCTGACTGGATTAACACTTATCTTGGCAACAGGAGATTCAGTATTTCACCCAAAGCTTCTGTTATGATCACAGAATATGTGGGTAATGACCTTTCAAAAATTTCAAATGAACTCAATAAACTGATCATTAATTTAGACCCGGGCACTGAAATACAGGATCATCACATTGAAGAAAATATTGGTATTAGTAAGGATTACAATATTTTTGAATTGCAAAATGCTATTGGTAACCGCAACCTTGAAAAAGCCTATACGATCGCTGATTACTTCGGAAAGAATTCTAAATCGTTTCCCTTACTGCGAATAACATCTAATTTATACTTTTATTTTACCAAATTAATGCTGATACATAAGTCACGGTCAAAGACCCCCCGTGATCTTGGTGCTTTAATAGGGCTACACCCATTTCTGGTAAAGGACTATATTACAGCAGCCAGGAATTATCCTTTTGGCAAAGTTGCTTCAGTAATTCACGAGCTCAAAGAATACGATCTTAAATCCAAAGGCATTGACAATTCTTCAACTGAAGATGGTGAACTTTTGCGAGAGCTTGTATTCAAGATACTCAATTAGATATATCACATGAAAACAGGCCTGCATCTTTTCTTTTTAAGATAATTTTATGAGCTTTTAGCGTTGATTTTTAGGTTTTTGTTTGTATCTTTATCCCTAAACACATCAAACAAACAAAGGCTTATGAAAAGAAAATATACGCTGATCATTTATTCACTTATCATGATCTTTTTGTTCGCTCAATGTGGGGGGAACAAATATTACCGTACCGGCAAACAATTCGCCGAAGCAAAAAAATACGAGGAAGCCGTTAGCAACTTCAGCAAGTCCATAGATGAAAAACCGGAGTTCACCAAAGCCTATCACCAGCGGGCAAAAGTTTATGAAGCTACAAACCGTGAAGAACTGGCTGTAAAGGACTATGAAAGCCTTATAGTGCTGGAACCAAAAAAGGAAAAGCATTATAAAAATGCAGCCAAAATGAGATTTGAACTGCAGCAATATGACACCGCACTTGCATTGGTGAATAAAGCCATCGAACTAAAGGAAAAATACCAGGAAGCCTACCTGGTGAAAAGTGATATCCTGATGGCACAGGATAAAAAAGAAAAGGCACTTTTAACTGCCGATAAAGCTATTGATCTTGATGCAACTGCTGAAGCTTTTCTGAGTCGGGCTAAAATTCGCTTATCGTTAAATAAATTTGAACAAGCCGAACTTGATTTCCGCAATACCATTCAGAAAGACAAGAAAATAATAGAGGCGTATGTTGGATTAGCTGAATCATTATACAAACAAGACAAACTTAACGAGGCACTTGGTGTATGCATGAACACTATAGGTAAGAATGATTCTTACAAGCCCGCTTATATCTTACGTGCAAAAATCTACCAGAAAAAAGTAGATTTTCCAAATGCCATAAACGATTTATCAAAAGTAATCATGCTGTTTCCGAATGATCCGGATATTAATCAGATTTACCTAACGCGCGGTGACCTCTACTTTGACTTCAACCAGCATCTTAATGCCATTAATGATTATGCAAAAGTGATAAAGGCTGAACCTAAAAATGGGATCGCATACTACAAACGTGCGAAAGCCAATGAAGCCATCACTAAATATGATGATGCCAGAAAGGACTATGAAGCTCTGATGAATCTGGAATGGGATCACGATGACCGGCTGAAGTACAGAGAAATGGCAAAAGAACGATTGTTTGAACTGAATCGAGAAGAAGATGCCCCCGTGATTGTAATTGAAAATCCTAAAGAGAAAGAAGGCCTGGTGGTGGAAGTTCAGAAAGGAGATGAAATAGCTGAACTAAGAGGACGTATTGAAGATGCCAGTGAAATAGCTTCACTCAGCATAAATGGTAACCGCATTATGATCCAGGATAAGAAAAAGAAAAATTTCATCACAAATATCATACTCAAGGATAAGGAAAGCTTTAATGTGGTCGTAAAGGATGTGTATGGCAATGAAACCGACCATATATATACTATTCACCGCACAGAAGTTGATCCGCCACAAATTTTCCTGGTGTCTCCTTATGCCTCAGATAACAACCAGATATACCTTGAAACGGATGATGATAATCTTTACGTGGAAGGTACCATTATGGATGAAAGCAAGATAAAAAATATTACTATAGAAGATATCAATGCCAGTTATCCGCCCGATAAAAACAATCCCACTTTTTCAGGTAATATCAACATCCTGAATAAAGACCGCATTACAATTACAGTTGAAGACATGTATGGCAACCGCACAGAGGAAACCTACATTTTCAATCGTGAGGGTGCCGATATCGCTTCAGAGAATCCTATGGGCAAAACCTGGGCAGTATTTATTGAAAACGCCAATTATACCAGTTTCGCCAGTCTTGAGGGACCGGGAAAAGATGTTACTATGATGAAAGCAGCGCTGGCACAATACCGGATCCATAATGTAATTCACAAAAAGGATATGACTAAAAAGGAGCTGGAACGTTTTTTCTCCATCGAATTACGTGATCTGATAAAGAGCAACCGGGTTAATTCAATCTTGATCTGGTATGCCGGGCATGGTAAATACATCAACGAAACAGGATACTGGGTGCCGGTGGATGCCCGCCGGGGAGATGAATTTACCTATTTTAATATCACTGCGCTAAAAGCCGCTATGCAATCTTACACCAGGCATATATCACATACTCTGGTAATCACCGACGCCTGCGAATCGGGGCCAACCTTCTATCAGGCTATGCGAAATACCCCAAAAATCAGAAGTTGTGGCAATTGGGAAGCCACCCGCTTCAAGTCATCACAGGTATTTTCATCAGCAGGATACGAACTGGCTTCAGACAACTCGCAATTTACCCGTACATTCTCCAATTCACTCACACACAACCCTGATATGTGTATCCCGATAGAAAAGATTGTGATGAAAGTGTCCGATGCCGTTACCAGGCAGGGTAACCAGAAGCCGCAGTTCGGAAAGATCTCCGGGCTGGAAGATGAAAACGGTACTTTCTTTTTCATGAAGAAGTAAACGCTCAATCACAGCCTGTGGCCTTTCAGG